>JAZNEE010000158.1:0-3544 GCA_045588405.1 Acutalibacteraceae bacterium | reverse complement strand
CCCATAAATCACACTCGCAACTGTGCCGTAGACGATAACAGGTCCTGCGATGGTGAATATCTTTGCACCCACACCCATCACAAAACCTTCTGCTTTATATTCGATTGCGGGGGACACAACGGCGTTGGCAAAACCTGTTATGGGCACCAAAGTTCCCGCACCCGCGTGCTTGGCAACCTTATCAAAGATACCGAGTGCGGTTAAAAATGCCGACAGAAAGATAAGCGTTACAGAAACCAAGGTTTTGGCGCTTTCCTCGGGCAATGCGCTAAGATAAAGATCCTGCAAAAGCTGACCTAAAGTGCAAATTCCTCCGCCAACCAAAAAAGCCTTCACCGAATCCTTGACAATAGGGGATGACGGCGAGCTTTGTTTAACCATTTTAGAATAATTCTTTTTTTGAATTTCCATTTTTGCCACCTCGCCCTTAATTTGCCCAAAAACCCTGTGTTTATGCCGAAAAAGTCTGCCAGGCTATTGACGAAAAATGTAAAATGGGTTAAAATGTTATGGTTAAAATATTTTTTTGGAGGATGCGTTATGGCTAAGCTTTCACCCTCAATTTTGGGTTGCGATTACCTTTCTATGGCAAGCGACCTTGAAACACTAAAACAAGCAGGTACCGAGATGGTGCATTTAGACGTTATGGATGGTATTTTTGTGCCGAATATTTCGTTTGGTATGCCGGTTATCGATTCTATCGCAAAGCACACCGATTTACCGCTTGATATTCATCTTATGATCGATCGTCCTCACCGATATATTAAGGAATTTGCCAAGCATGCAACATATTTGGGCTTCCATTTTGAAGCAGGCTCCAGTATTGATGAAACGCTTGATATGATACATAACGAAGGTGCAAAAACCTGCCTTACTATCAAGCCCTGCACTAAGCCTTCGGAGATTTTCAAGTTTTTACCCAAGTGCGATATGGTGCTTGTAATGTCGGTTGAACCCGGCTTTGGCGGACAGAGCTTTATGCCCGAAGCGCTTGATAAATTAAAAGAGCTTCGCGCCGAAATCGAAAGACAGGGACTAAAGACTCTTTTAGAGGTTGACGGTGGCGTGAACGACGTTACAGGTCCTCTTTGTGTTGAAGCAGGTGCCGACGTTTTGGTTGTGGGCAGCTTCCTTTTCAAAGCAGAAGATATCAAAGCAAGAGCCGAGTGGTTTAGATCGCTTTAATTCTTTTTTAAAGCCTTTCCCACCGTTTCAATGGCATTATCAAGGCATAAGGGTTTCCAATGTTCAACCGTTTTTGCAAGAATGATGGGAGAAGTGTAAATCTCGCAGTCGATTTGGCTAAAAGTTGCCTTGCCAAAGGGCTGTTTTACGGTTAAACGATAGCGCCCGTCTTTCCAATAAAGACTGCTTTGATTTGTCACGTTGCCAAAAAGAAATAATTGTTCAATGCCGTCTAACAGGGCTTGAGAGTTTTCAAATTCGGCTGTCAAGGTGCTTTTTCGTGAAACAGGACGCACTAAAACTCGTTTTTTGTGTGCTTCGGGGATAAACAAAACCTCACAGCCTCCCGTGAAAAACGGATGAATTTCTATATCCAGTCGTTCGGCTGTTGTATTAAAACATGCTTGCTTGCAAGCAACTTTAAAAATACAAAGCAAGGCTTTGCTGACAATGGGTGAATCGGCATCGAAAAAGAATTCATTTATGCCAAACCCAACCGTTTCATCGGGGGTTAAAACAACCTTTAAACTGCCGTTTTGGTTTGTGACCGTCATAAAAGCACCTCCAAAGTTTCTAAAAACAGTATATTCAGGTGCTTTTTTATAGTGAATGTCCTGTTTAATATTAAAACCTTTGCCAAAACTATTATTAAAATTTGGAGGTTTTAAATTATGGAAAACGGACACAAAAGAAAAACTTATAACGGCAGAAAGCTTTTTTTAAAAGCGTTTTTTTGGACAGTTATTGCGCTGTCACTTATATTTATAGGCTATTTCGGAGCAGAAATGCTTTTTGGATAGCGCTTTAAAGAGGAATTGCCTCGATAATATCTCACGGAAGGTGAAAACAAACAATATTATGAGTAACAATTTAAAGGGAAGTTTAATGCTTGTTGTTGCCGCCATTATTTGGGGCAGTACGTTTGTGGCGCAGGAAGAAGCCGCCGAGTTTATAGGCTCGTTTACGCTCAACAGTCTGCGTTCATTTGTTGGTGCGTTGGCACTTATACCCGTTGTGTTGATTTTTAAAAAGGGTCGCGAAAAGAAAACAGGGTTAAAGGAAAAGGTTGTTACAAAACAATTGATTTTCGGTGGTATTTGTTGCGGTGTTGCTTTGTCGGTTGCCGCGAATTTGCAACAGTTCGGCATTATTTTCAATGCCGAGCAAACGCAAGGTGATTCGGGCAAAGCAGGGTTTATAACCGCTATGTACATAATTTTTGTTCCGTTGCTTTGGGTTTTTGCGGGCAAAAAAATTCGTGTTTCGGTAGTGTTGGGTGCGATTATTGCCGTTTTCGGACTTTATTTTATCAGCGTAAAAGAAGGTTTCACGGTTTCAAAAGGCGATATTGTTTTGCTTTTGTGTGCGCTTGCTTTTTCGTTCCATATTATGGTGGTCGATTATTTTGTGTCAAGGGTCGATGGCGTTGCACTTTCTTGCGTTCAGTTTATAACGGTTGGTGTTATTTCGGGTGTGCTGATGCTTGTTTTCGAGCGTGATACCTTGTCGTTCCAAAACGTTTTCAGCGCAACTATTCCTATTTTATATTGTGGCTTGTTGTCATCGGGCATTGCTTATACCTTGCAGATAATCAGCCAAAAATTCTGCGAGCCTGCGGTTGCAAGCCTTGTTATGAGTCTTGAATCGGTGTTTGCAATGATAAGCGCTTGTGTGTTCTATTCGATTGTAAACGGAAGTCTTTTGTTGCCCACAGGCAGAGAGACGATAGGCTGTGTTTTGATGATGGTTGCAATCCTTCTTGTCGAAACCCCGTTTGCAGACAACCTCTTTAAAAAGAAGGCAAAAAATGCAGATTGAGATAGTTCGCTCTAAAAAACGCAAAACCTTATCGCTCGAAGTGAGAAAAACGGGTGTGCTGACGGTTAGAGCCTCCGAAAAAATGCCTGATTCGGTAATCTTCAAGTTTATAAACGAAAAGCAGGATTGGATAAATAAGGCCTTTGGGAAGTTAGAGAGCCGTGCCGAAAAACATCCCGAGCCAACAGCGGATGAAATAAAAGAATTAAAGCAAAAGGCAAAGGATTATTTGCCTAAAGCTGTGGAATATTACGGCAATTTAATGAAACTAAAGCCAACCTCTTTAAAAATCACTTCTGCAAAGGGTCGGTTTGGCAGTTGCAGCGGTAAAAACGGAATTTGCTTTTCTTATAGGCTTATGATGTACCCTAAAGAGGCGATAGACTACGTTGTTGTGCATGAACTGGCTCATATAAAGCACCACAACCATTCACCGCGGTTTTGGAGCTTGGTGGCAGAATATATGCCCGATTATAAAGAACGAAGAAAACTTTTGAGATAATAAAAGACCGACTTTTACGAGTCGGTCTTTTGCTTTATA
>JAZNEE010000157.1:0-3842 GCA_045588405.1 Acutalibacteraceae bacterium | reverse complement strand
TCGCTTGTGAAGAAAAGGTTACAATCGTAGGCCCCAAATCACAACTTACCGCTTCAATTTTAGGTCCCACACGTCCTGCAGACCAGGTTGAAATTTCTCTTACCGATGCTCGTGCTATCGGCGTAAAGGCTCCCATTCGTGAGTCGGGCGATGTTAAAGGCTCTGGTGCTTGCAAACTCGTTGGTCCTTGCGGTGAGGTTGAACTCGAAGAAGGCGTTATCGTTGCAAAACGTCACATCCACATGACCCCCGAAGATGCTGCAGAGCTTGGCGTTAAGGATTGCCAGATTGTTAACGTTAAGGTTAACACCGACGGCAGAACCCTTATTTACGGCGATACCGTAGTTCGTGTAAGCCCCAAGTATGCTCTTGCTATGCACGTTGACACCGACGAGGCTAACGCTGCTGCTATTCCCGGTTCCTGCATGGGTATCATCGTTGACTAATAAAATCGGTCTTTATATCCACGTTCCTTTTTGCGCTTCGAAATGCGCTTATTGCGACTTTTATTCGATAGCAGCAAACGAGGAAACATACGAAACCTATAAAGCTGTGCTTTTATCTCAACTAACTGAGGCTAAAGCACGGCTTTCAGTTTTTGCAGACACGCTGTATTTCGGCGGTGGCACTCCTTCTTTACTTGGTGGCAAACGTATTGCCGAAATTGTGACGGTTGCCAAAGAAGCCTTCGGTCTGCAAAATGCCGAAATAACGGTTGAAGTAAACCCTGCAGAGCAACTTTATGATGATTTTGTTTCAATGGCAAATTCGGGTGTCAACCGCATATCGGTCGGTATGCAATCGTACCTTCAAAACGAGCTTGAAGCATTATCAAGAAGGCACACGAATAAAGACGTTATAAGAACTATAAACGATGCTAAAAAAGCAGGTATTACGAATATTTCGATCGACGTTATGCTGGGCATCCCTCATCAAACCATTGATACGTTAAAGCAATCGTTGGATTTTTGTCTTAACCTCGGTGTTACACATATTTCGTGCTATATGTTAAAAATCGAGCCTGATACTGCTTTTGGCAAAGCAGATATTTCATCGCTTAACCTTCCCGACGAGGACACAGTTGCCGATTTGTATTTGTTTATGTCAAAATATCTTCAAGACAACGGCTTTGAGCATTATGAAATCTCAAACTTTGCAAAAAAAGGCTTTCGTGCCGTTCACAATTTAAAATATTGGGAACAAAAGGAGTATTTGGGACTTGGCCCCGCAGCTCACTCTTATTTAAACGGCAAGCGTTTTTATTTCGAACGAAATTTAAAAGGCTATTTAACCTCACCTACCCCGATTTTTGACGGTGAAGGCGGAAGCCGTGAAGAATATGTTATGCTAAAGTTAAGACTTTGCGACGGATTGAATTTTGATGATTATGAAACAAAATTTCATATTCCGTTTAGCAAGCAAGCTTACAACAAGGTTAAATCGTTTGAAAATATGGGTCTTGTTTGTTATAAACCTAATGGTTTTGCTCTTTCTACTCAAGGTTTTTTGGTATCAAACGCTATAATTAGCGAAATAATTGAAAAATTATAAAAAATTTTAACAAAAATGTAGAAAAATGAATTTTTTTGTGATACTATGATAAAAAACAGTTAGGAGTTGTGATTATGAAAAAGTTTTTCCGCGAATTCAAAGAATTTATAAGTCAAGGTAACATTGTCGACATGGCTGTCGGTGTTGTAATCGGTACTGCTTTTAAGGCTATCGTTTCTTCACTTGTTGCAGACATCATCAATCCCCTTATCGGCCTTCTCACCAAAGGTAAAGATCTCAAGAGCTTAAAATACGTTCTTATTCATGTGGTTGAGGAACTTGACCCTGCAACAGGCGAACTTGTTGTTAAACAGCCCGAAATTGCAATTACATACGGTGTATTTATTCAGACCATTATCGATTTCCTTCTCATTGCCCTTTCAATCTTCGTTGTTATCAAGATTATGATGGGCTTTAAGAAAAAGCTTGAAGCTTTGAAGAAAAAGGAAGAAGAAATTGCAGCAGCCGAAGCAACACCCACAACCAAGGTTTGCCCCTTCTGCAAATCTGAAATTGCTATCGACGCTACCCGTTGCGCACATTGTACTTCTGAACTTGCTGAATAATTAAAAAATAAAAAGACCCTTTACAGTAGGAACTGTAAAGGGTCTTTTTTTGTCTTTTATTTATACCCGTTTTTTGTTTTTGAAAAAGTACAATAAGCTTTTCATTTCGGGCGCTTTTTGTACTGAATAAAGACTAAATCTTCCCGATAAAACAAAGCTTACAACAACTGCGATTAGCATATACACAACACCGGTCCGCGAAAACATCTCCACAGCAAGGAAAAGCGATGCCAACGGACAGTTTGTAACACTACAAAATAACGCAATCATACCAACAGCAGCACCAAAGGCCACGGGCAAGCCGATAACCTCTGCCATAAAAGCACCAAAGGTCGCACCTATGAACAAGGTTGGCACAATCTCACCGCCTCTAAACCCTGCGGCTATGGCAATAACCGTCATAATTATTTTAAGCAAAAAAGCCCCATTTACAACTTCGCCTGTTTCAAAAACACGTTCGATAACCGAAACTCCTGCGCCGTTATAATCGGTATTACCTATAAGCTTTGTTAAAATAATTATCAATGCACCGCCAACTGCAACTTTTATGTACCTGTTTGGTATCATCTTTTTAAACAAATCGGAAGCGTGATGTAAAGCAAAACAGAAAACTCCCGCAACAACGGCACAAAGAACAGCAATAGCAACTGTCTTTAAAACAGTTATTATATCTATCGACGGCACGTTTGAAATATGAAATCTCTCGGCATGAGCACCCAAAAGTTGTGCTGTAAAAAAGGCAACAACCGAAGAAACCAACGTGTAAATTAGCCTTTTAAATCTCGGTTTTCCAACCTCGGCAATTTCAACCGCAAAAAATGCAGCCGCCAAAGGCGTGCCGAAAACCGCTGAAAAGAAGGCCGACATTCCGGCAGAAATCAAAAGTTTTTTATCGTTTTTATCACGTTTGAAAACATCGCTGACAAGCACCGCTGTTCCGCCGCCAAGTTGCAAGGCAGCACCCTCACGGCCAACCGAAGCTCCAAACAAATGCGACAATGCAGTTGCAATAAAAATAGAGGGAGCCAGCTTGAACGATATTTTAGAATCACCTTCGCTGCTTTGGATAACCTGGTTTGTACCCATACCATCGGTTTTCAAGAATTTAAAGGTTAATTGCGATAAAATACCGCCCAAAGGCAACAAATAAATAAGCCACGGAAAATCAGTTCTTAAATTTGTAACAGACGTAACGGTAAAAGCAAATGCCGTTCCCACCAGGCCGGCAATTAAGCCTATAATCAAGCACAACACAAGGTTAAAGCAACCGTGCTTGACCTGATCTTTATTAACTTCCCTCACCCTTTTTCACCTCTTAACAAGCTACATGCATTATACCACGTGTTACCTTATAAAGCAATAGACTGTTGAATTTAAAAGAAGTTAAATAACAAAAAGAACTTCCAAGGCTTTAAACCTTAGAAGTTCTTTTTTGAAAGGGTTGTACAAATTAGAAGTAAATATAAAATTAGACCTATGTGTTCGAACCACTACAGTTTTTAGTGATATTCTGTTCTGCCGAACAGAGTGATATTATGCCTAACGGCATAGTGATATTTTCGCTACGCGAAAGTGATATTATATTCGCCTCCAAAACTGCCCGAAGGGCAATATCACTCGGCATTAGCCGAATATCACTGCGAAGCAATATCACTCGCCGAAGGCGAATATAACTGAAAAAACTCCTTGAGAAATCTCAAGGAGAAGTCGGAGGCCAAGCGGTCT
>JAZNEE010000156.1:0-4477 GCA_045588405.1 Acutalibacteraceae bacterium | reverse complement strand
AGGCTATTGACCATATAAACAGAATAAAGAAGGAAAACTTTGGTGCAAGACACAATGTTTATGCCTATATTTTGAGAGACAACGGACTCACACGCTATTCTGATGACGGTGAGCCTCATTCAACTGCGGGTATGCCTACCTTGGATGTGCTTCGTAAATCGGGAATAGTGGATGTTTGTGTTGTTGTAACAAGATACTTTGGCGGCGTTTTGCTTGGCACGGGAGGTCTTGTAAGGGCATATACCGCGGCAGCAAAGGCGGCGGTTGATGCTGCGGGAATTGTTAAAATGCAGTATTCTAATATATGCCAAGCCGAGTGTGGTTATTCTGATGCTGAAAAGTTGACAAGGGTGATAACGCAAAAAGGCGGAGTCTTAAACGACACCATTTATACTGATAAAGTGCAGTTGGTTTTTGCTGTTAGTGAAAATGATTTTGAACCGCTTAAAGCCGAGGTTACTGAGGCTTTTTGTGGTAAAATAGAAGTAATAAAAACAGGCTCGGATTATTCTGCAGTCGAAATTTGAAGTATTTACTTAAAATTTTGATTTTTTTGAAAAAATTAAGAGTACATTTAAGATTTATTTCGAATATACTTATAGATTGTTATTTAAAGTGAGGTGTTACGGTTGGCTCTACCACAGGAGTTTTTAGCAGAACTTAAGTATAAGAACGATGTCGAATCGGTGTTGTCACCGTATGTCGCACTTAAACGTAGGGGAAGTAATCTTGTTGGCTTGTGCCCGTTCCATAACGAGAAAACACCGTCTTTTACTGTTTACCCCGAAAACGGGTCATACTATTGTTTTGGCTGTGGCAAAGGTGGAGATATAATCACCTTTACGATGCAGATTGAAAATTTGGATTATGTTGATGCAGTGCGAAAATTGGCCGAAAGGGCCGGACTGAAAATGCCCGAAAGTGATGCCGATAACCGAGAAGAAAAACTTAGAAGTGATATTTATGAGGCCAATCGTGAGGCAGCAAGATTTTTCCATTCTTATATGATGACACCAGAAGGCAAGCAAGGTCTTGATTACTTTTTGAGTCGAGGATTAAATCTTGCTACAATAAAGCATTTCGGTCTTGGCTTTGCACCCGATAACTGGCATGCTTTGGAGGACTATTTGAAGAAAAAAGGCTTCTCCGATTATGTTATTAAAAGAGCCGATTTAGTTGGCAAATCAACCAAACCCGATAAAAACGGAATAGAACGCGAATTTACATATGATAGGTTCAGAAATCGTTGTATGTTTCCTGTTATAAACGTTCATGGCAAGGTTATAGCGTTTAGCGGACGAGCGATGCCAGGTAATGAAAAACAGGGTGGCAAATACGTCAACACCTCGGATACGCCCGTTTACAAAAAAAGCCATAATATGTATGGACTTAACTTTGCGAAAAAAGTTTGCTCAGACAGCGTGATATTGGTTGAGGGTAACCTTGACGTTATTGCGTTGCACCAAGCAGGCTTTGAAAACACCGTTGCGGCTTTGGGCACTTCGTTCACCGAGGAACAGGCAAGATTGCTTGCAAGATACACCAAAGAGGTTTATGTCACAATGGACTCGGACGAGGCAGGAGAAAAATCAACCGAACGAACCTTGAAGATATTGTCGGGCGTTGGCGTTAAGGTAAAGGTTGTCAGAATGACCGGCGCTAAGGACCCGGATGAATATATCAAAAAGTTTGGTGCCGAAAGGTTTAGAAATTTGCTGGATAACGCATTGAGCGATGTTGAATACCGCTTGCTTATTGCGGCAAGAGGGGTTGACCTTGCTGCCGACGACGGAAAGTGGCAATATCTTAAAAAGGCATGTGCAGTGTTAGCAGATATCGGAGACCCGATAGCGGCAGAGGTTTTTGCAGGCAAGCTTTCTAAAAAATATGGGGTCACAAAAGATGTGTTGATGAATAACATCCGAGATATTTCAACCTCGAAGAAAAAGCAAGCCGAGAAAAAACAACTTGAAAATATAGTTACAAATGTACCTAAAAAGGATGCAGTTAATCCGCAAAAGCAACAGTTTAAAAGGGCAGCGGTTGCTGAAGAAACGTTGATTTGTGCGGTTATAAAACATCCGGATTTACTGCCTTTTGTTAAGGAAAACATATCGGTTACCGATATGCTGACCGATTTTAATAAAAAACTTTACCAAAGAGTTGTTGATATTCTTGAAACAGGCCGAGAATTTGACCTTGTGTTTTTGGGTGATAGCTTTTCACCCGATGAGGTGGGTTATGTTATGGGATTGCTCACCGCAGGCATCGACGATGTCAACGCTGAGAGAATGGTGAAGGATAGCATAAAGGTTATTTTTGAAGAAAAAAATGCTATTGAGCAAAAGGGCATTGATGCACTTCCCGATGAGGAATGGGCAGCGGCACTTGAAAAGCTTAAAGGCAAAAAATAAAATAATTTTTGGGAGAATAAGGGAGAAACTATATGGATGAAAAACGTAAAACAACTCGTAAGAGCAAAAAAGTAACCGAGACAGAGGTTATGGATGCCGTAGCACAAAACGAAGAGTTTATTGATGACGGTTATACCAAAAACGATTCCAGAGAACATAAGGATACATATCTTGATATCGAGGATGAAATTCCCGATAATCTTGAAAACCTTGAAGAGGAGCCACCCCTTCTTGAACTTGATTATCTTGAACCCACCGATGATGATATCAAGATGTCTGAAATTGAAGATGTGGACAAGCTTGAAGAAACGGTTATGTCGATGGAAAACATTTCACTCGACGACCCCGTTAAGGTTTATCTTAAAGATATAGGCCGTTATCCTTTGCTCACACCCGATGAGGAAATTGAGCTTGCAAAGAAAATCGGTGACGGCAACCAAGCTGCAAAAAACCGCTTGACCGAGGCTAACCTTCGTCTTGTTGTAAGTATTGCAAAACGTTATGTTGGTCGCGGAATGCACTTCCTTGATTTGATTCAAGAAGGTAACGTTGGTCTTATCAAAGCCGTTGAAAAGTTTGACCACACAAAGGGCTTTAAATTCTCAACCTATGCAACATGGTGGATTCGTCAGGCTATTACAAGAGCTATTGCCGACCAAGCAAGAACTATTCGTATACCTGTTCACATGGTTGAAACCATCAACCGTCTTAAAAAGATTCAGAGCCAACTTCTTCACGAAAACGGCCGTGAGCCCAGTGAGGAAATGATTGCTGAAAAAATGGAAATGTCGGTTGAAAGAGTTCGTGAGATTATGCGCGTTGCTCAGGAGCCTGTTTCGATGGAAACTCCTATCGGCCCTGAGGAGGACAGCAGACTCATGGATTTCATAAGCGATGAGGATGCTTTGGCTCCCGATGACGCAGCACTTAAAACCATTACTAACGAGGATATTGACTCGGTACTTAAAACCCTTACTCCTCGTGAGGAACAGGTTATTAGACTTCGTTTCGGTCTTAAAGACGGACGTTGCCATACTCTTGAGGAGGTTGGAACCGAATTCCACGTAACCCGTGAGCGTATCCGTCAGATTGAGGCAAAGGCTTTAAGAAAACTTCGTCATCCCGTAAGAAGCAACAAGTTCAGAGACAGATAAGGGAATAAAAATGCAGTATAATTATAAAACACAAGGCACCTGCGCGCGTAACATTACGCTGGATATTGAAGATAATAAGCTTGCGAGTGTTTCGTTCTTTGGCGGTTGTAATGGTAATCTTAAAGGGATTTCTGCTTTGTGCGAAGGTATGGACATAGATGATGTTATTGCAAAATTGCAAGGCATAACATGTGGTTTCAAATCCACATCTTGTCCGGATCAGCTTGCAAAAGCGTTGAAAGCTTATAAGGACGGTAAGCTTTAAGTTTAGTAAAGGACAGGTTTCAGTTTTATGTTTGATGAAGATATCAAAATTGCAAGCCCTGAAGCGATAAAAGAGTTTTCGGTAAAGCGTCGCAATAAAGCTGCATCGGTGCCTGAGGAGTATAACCGTGAAAGTGCTTTGGGCAACACCGATAAGGCTCGTGAATTGGGTGTCGCTTTGGTACAAGAGGTTTTAAGCAATCTTAACACCTTCGCTTTGGAGGATGAAGATAAAAGCAACGATGATATGGCGGTTCAACGTGGCGTTCTTATGATTTTTGCCGCAACGGTTGCCATCGAAAACAAAATTTCAAGTTCGGTTGTTGCACAGGCCGCAAAAAATGGTTTTAATGGTGAACTTGAAGCAAAAGCACCGGAACTTTATAAAGCTGTGGGCGATACAGGTGCGTTTTCGTTCTATTACCTTGCATATCGAAGAGGAACTGAGGTTGATCGCAGAATCGGACAGACATTTGCAATGTTGTGTTCACACGACGGAGATCCGATTTTTCACGAACTGGGAGAGGCTATTTACTGTTGGTTTTCTTCTCTTTGTAATAAAAAAATAAAATTGGCAGGTATTGAATAGCCATTTAGATTAGGAGTCAAATTATGGATTTATCTTTAGTTGAAATATTTAGAATT
>JAZNEE010000155.1:0-9900 GCA_045588405.1 Acutalibacteraceae bacterium | reverse complement strand
GAGGATAAAAAAGTGAAAAAGCTTTTTTCAGAACAGATATTTGATATTGTTGAAGTAGAGCATGGTTTTATTGTGGTATATAAGCGTGCTGAGGCTGAAGATAAGATAGTTGTATCCTATAAATCAGTATCGCTCGACGATGGCGTTGTCACACAGCGCACACGTGCCGATTATGAATACGTGAAATACGGTGAAAACTATCCTAAAATCACCTTCACATCGGGCAACTTTGTTAACAACAGTTGTGTGAAGCTTGATAACGGTCGTTACTTTGCTGTGTCGATTGACGGTGAAGCCAAAATTATTGATTCCGAAGGTAATATCGAATGGGAAGGCACCATCAAATACAAAAACGCAGGTCCTTCCTCTATTGCCGGATTTGGATACACTCTTTGGGCTTCTTTTGCAGAACAAAATGCTCTCATTCGTTTTAATCTCAGAACAATGCGTGAGGAACTCCGTATTGGCGGTTCAGTCGATTCTGCCTTTGCAAGTCCTAAGGGAATGTGGGTGGATGAACCCGCAGGCAAGCTGATTGTTTGCAACACCAAAGGTAAGAACATACTCGAGGTTAATATGAAGACCTATACCGTTGTTGAAAAAGCGGTTTTCGACGAGAGCGTTCACAAATATCTTAAAATAGGCGAAAAAGAATTTGTTATTCTTGATTCGGGACTTTATATGCTTTAATTTAAAGAGGTGCAACAGCACCTCTTTTATTTTTCGCAATCCCACAGCAGATACATGCCGTATTTCAGCGATTGCTTGAGGCGTTCTTTTGAACGCGATATATGGCGTGACACTGTTGATTTGGTTATTCCGAGTTCGTTGGCAATATCGGTCATGCTTCGTTCTTTAAAGTAATATTCGGTTAAAATATATTGTTGACGCTCGGTAAGCTCGGATCGAATAGCTTTTTTAAGAGCGCTGCGCATAAACTCTATTTGCTTGTGGTTGGAGTTGCAATCGGTGAGATTTAGCGTCGGTATGCGATCACCGAAAACTTCGAGGTTGAATCTGCTTCTGGTCATGATGGTTGTCCTTTCTGTGGTAATTTATAAGGATGAGTGCGCATTCGCGGCAATGCGATACATCGGCGGTTAGCATTGCAATTCGGCGCTTGAGCAAGATTTTTTGATTGCCCGAAATGTTTTCGGACATAGCGTTTAGTTGCTTGATTCTTGTAAGCAATATTTCACATCGGTTCAGATACTCCAAACCTAAATCATATAATTCCATTGTCTCCTCCTGTTTTGACACGAAACGTGTCAATAAAAAATCACTTACGCGGTGTCTGTGACAAATAATAACACGAAACGTGCTAAAATGCAAGGATATAAAACTCAAAAAGACACAAATCGTGGTAAAACACAAAAGTTGGTACAACATTAGTGCAACTTTTATAAAAAATATAACAGCAAAATATTGAAATATTGCACGAAATGTGTTAATATTCAAATTGGTAGCTATAAATTTAAGCTGATTATAGGAGTTTTGTTATGAGTACAGTTGGCGAAAGACTAAAACAACTCAGGCTTTCCAAAAAAATGACACAAGAAGCCTTGGCCAAAAAGCTTGGGGTTTCGATAAGCACAGTAGGTATGTATGAAAGGGGACAGCGTAATCCCGATAACGAGATGCTTATTAAAATAAGCAAGGTGTTTAATATTTCTATCGATAATTTGCTTGGCGTTAGGGAGCTTTCCAACGAGGCTACTGATATAATTACCGAAATGAAGGAAAGAATAATGGGCAGTGAAGAAATAATGCTTAATGGTGTGCCAATGACAATGGAAGATCGCGAAAAACTCTTGGATGCGATTGAGGTTGCAACCAGGGTTATGCTGGCCGAAAAGCAGAAAAGGGATTCGGGGACCAATTGATCAAAGGGCTTAAAGTGTTGTTGGTTGTACCATACCACAATATAATGTGGTGTTGGTCCAAAGCAAAAAATAAATGACATTACCGACAAAATTTATATTGACATTTTAGTGCTATTTGAGGTATAATTCTAACTTGATAGGTTATGTCTGTAATTATTGTCTTTTTATGTCGGCATTCCGTAGGCCGACTTCCACTAATAGCATAACCGAGCTACACGGATAAAGGAGGTAAAGGAAATGAAAAGAACTTATCAGCCGAAGAAAATTCATCGCATGAAGGAGCATGGCTTCCGCAAGAGAATGTCTACTGCTAACGGTCGCAAGGTACTTGCTCGTCGTAGATCTAAAGGCAGAAAGAGCCTTACTTACTAAGAAAGGTCACTTTTGTGACCTTTCTTTAAGTAAAGCGACAAATTAACCGAAACGGAGGGTGACCATGAAATCCTCAAAGCTTAATATGAATAAGGATTTCAGAAGGCTTTACGGCAGGGGGCATAATTATGTGCATCCTGTTCTTGTCACCTATATAATGCGTAATAAAAGAAATGAGATCCGTTACGGTATCACCGCCGGTAAGAAGGTGGGTGGTGCGGTGGAAAGAAACCGCGCCAGAAGAATTATCGATGCAGCCTTACGTGAGTGCATTAAAGGTATCGACTGCACAGGGGTGGATATTGTGTTTGTTGCAAGAACACGCACCTTGTCGGTCAAAAGTACCGAAGTTGCTGCAGTAATGAGAAAGCATTTTGAGGCGGAGGGTCTTTATCCGCCTGTTGAACTATGAAACACATTTTTATTGCCCTTATAAAATTTTATCAAAGGGTGATATCGCCCACAAAGGCGCCTTGTTGTCGTTTTATGCCAACCTGTTCGGGTTATGCTATTGAAGCGCTTTCAAGACACGGTGCAATAAAAGGCTTGGGCCTTACCGCTTGGCGGATTTTAAGGTGCAATCCTGCTTGTAAGGGCGGTTACGACCCTGTTCCCGTTAAAAAGGACAGAAAAAGAAAAAGGGTCAACGTTGTAAAAGACATATTATATTTGTCCGACAAAGCAATTGGTCGGAAGTAAGGAATTTGCTATGAACTATATCAGTAAAGCGATGGGTTGGATACTTGCAGAGTTGAGCAGGCTTGTGGGTTATAATTTTGCGGCATCGGTTTTAATTTTTACAATTATTGTTAACCTTTTAATGCTGCCTATCACCATCAAGACTCAGAAATCCACCGCCAAACAGGCAAAACTTAAACCTAAGCTTGATGCGTTGAAGAAAAAATACGGTAATGATAAGCAAAAGTACAGCCAGGCTATGAGCGAGCTCTATTCTAAAGAAGGCGTTTCAATGTCGGGTGGATGCTTGCCTATGATTATTCGTCTTTTTGTTATGCTCGGTGTTTACTCTGCTGTTATCAGTCCGCTTACCTACGTTCAGCAAATTAATAAAGATGCTATAGACAGCGCAAAGGTTCAAACACAGCTTGTAAGAACTGTTGAGGATAACAGGATTTCTTGGGATGAAGCGCTTTTAAATGCAAAAATGGCCGACAGCGCCGTTTTGGAACGAGCCGCATCCTATGGTTCAAATGACATTGAGTTTTTTGCCAAGTTGAGTATAGTTGAGGAAAAGTGGAGTAATGACGAAGCTATTAAAAAAGAGGTTGATAGCAAGGCAATAACTCAAGAAATAGACCTTGTTAAATACCTTACCACTGAAAATGAGCATTATGGCACAATTAAGGATGTTTACAAGGAAAAGGGTGGCAATATTGATGACCTTGACCGAATTGAGTTTGATCTTTTCGGAATAAACCTCACCGATACCCCGGTTTTCTCATGGAATTTCTCTAATTTCCAGGTAATTTGGCTTATACCTTTTGCTTCATTTGCAACCGCTATGATTACAAGTATTATTTCTATGCGCTTGCAGAAAAAGACTAACCCGGATGCACCCAACATGGCAACAATGATGTTTATTATGCCTTTGTTCTCGCTCTTCATCGCATTCAAGGTGCCCGGTGCAGTTGGTTTCTATTGGGTTTGCTCCAACGTGGTTTCCAGCGGCTTGCAGTTTACCACTCAAGCACTTTATGGTCCCAACGTTGTGCTTGCCAAGGATCAGGCCAACAACATTATCAAGCGTGCAAAAACAGAACGCGAAAAAATCGACAGAGTATCGAAGGAAGATACTGCTGAAAATTAAGGTAAAAATCCCAAGGAGGATTATAAATTGGTTATTAAGGAAGCAATTGGCGTTGGCAGCACTATTGACGCTGCAAGAGAAGACGCTCTTAATAAATTGAACGCAAGTATTGAAGACGACGTTCAGTATGATACACTTGCACTTCCCAAGAAAAAGGTTTTGGGAATTTTTGGCGGAAGCGAAGCCAAGGTTCGCGCCTATATCGAAGGTCCCGACGAGCCTGTGAAAAAGGCTAACCCCAAGAAAAATAATGATAAAAAAGCCGATAAACCTGCAAAGGCTAAGGCAGAGGTTAAAGAAACTGCTAAAAAAGAAGAGACCAAAAAGGTTGAAGCCGTTGGCGTTCCTGCAGATAAGGTTGATCCCAGTTCTCCCGCAGGCAAGGCTTATAAATATTTGACCGAAGTTTTGAAAGGTCTTGGTTGTGAAGGCTTTGACGCCACCATCACCGAGGTTGAAGGTGGTTCTAAAATCACTCTTATCGGCAACGATAAGCTCGGTGTTATCATCGGTCGCAGAGGCGAGACTCTTGATGCTTTGCAGTATCTTGCATCTTTGGTTGCAAATGAAAGAGGCTCGGGCTATTACAGAATAGTTATTGATATCGGCAACTACCGTGAAAAACGCGAGAACACTCTTGAAGCTCTTGCACGCAGAACTGCTGCTCAGGTACTCCGTACCGACCGTAGCCGTTCTTTGGAGCCGATGAACCCTTACGAGCGTAGAATTATTCACACAACCGTTCAAGGCATCGAGGGTGTTACCTCTACCTCTATCGGTGACGGTTCAAACCGTCGTGTTGTTATAAGCCCCGAGGGCAAACCGTTCCGTCCTTCTAACGGTCGTGGTAACGGTCGTTCAAATGGCAGAGGAAGAAGTCAGAGCAGACCTGCACAAAAGGCAGCCCCTGCACAGACCGAAACTTCCAAGCCGAAGGAAACTGACGGCACAAAGCTTTACGGAAAACTCGGATAAGTTTATTTTTCGGGGATATGGCAACTTAAATTTAAGTTGCCATATCCGTTTTGTCTTTATAGAAGAAAATTTGCTTCGAGGTGTTAATTATGGACGTGGCTGTTGGCGATAAACTGATTATGAAAAAGCAACATCCTTGCGGAGGAACCGAGTTTTCGGTGCTTCGCGTTGGTATGGACTTTAAGGTTAAATGTACCACCTGTGGTCGAGAATTGATGGCACCTAGAAAAACGATTGAAAAAAGTATCAAAAAAATTATAAAGGAACAGACAAATGTTTGATAAACTCCAAGCGGTCGAAAGACGGTTTGAAGAGGTTGGTCTTAAAATGACCGACCCCACCGTGATTTCTGATACCGAACAGTTAAGAGAACTGATGAAAGAGCATAGAAGGTTAGAGCCGATCGTTGAGAAGTTCCGTGAGTATAAAACGGCACAAAACGATATGCAAGGCGCTGCCGAAATGCTTGAAGCAGGCGGGCTTGATAAGGAAATGAAGGAGCTTGCCGAGCTTGAATATCAAGAAAACAAGGAAAAAATGGAAATTTTTGCCGATGAACTGAAAATTCTTCTTTTGCCGCGCGACCCCAACGATGATCGCAACGTTATTGTTGAAATTCGTGGTGGTGCAGGCGGTGAGGAATCGGCGCTTTTTGCTGCAAGTCTTAAAAGAATGTATACAATGTATGCCGAATCAAGAGGTTGGAAGGTTGAGCCTTTGGGCGCCAACGAGACCGAACTTGGCGGATACAAGGAAGTCAGCTTTATGATAGAGGGTGACGGCGCATACTCAAGGCTTAAATACGAAAGCGGTGTTCATCGTGTTCAACGTGTTCCTGAAACCGAAACTCAAGGCCGAATTCACACATCAACTTCAACCGTCGCGGTTTTGCCCGAAATGGAAGAGGTTGAGTTTGAAATAAACCCTGCCGATTTGCAGATTGATACCTACCGCGCAGGTGGTGCAGGCGGTCAGCACGTTAACAAAACCGAATCGGCTATCCGTATAACCCATTTGCCCACAGGCACTGTGGTTGAATGTCAGGATGAACGAAGCCAGTACAAGAACAAGGATAAGGCAATGAAGGTGCTTCGTTCGCGACTTTATGAGCGTATGGTTGCCGAGCAAACCGAGGCTTATGCCAGCGACCGTCGAGCCCAGGTTGGAACGGGTGACAGAAGTGAGAGAATAAGAACCTATAATTTCCCTCAGGGACGTGTCACCGACCATAGAATAGGCTTGACTCTTTATAAAATTGATAACATTATGAATGGTGATTTGGACGAACTTATCGAGCCGATAATCACCCATTACAGAGCCGAGATGCTAAAAGCTCAATCGGAGGAGTAATTTGATGAAAACTGCAAGACTTAACGTTTTTGATATAAAAAAGGATATTAAAGCTATTGAGACTGCCTGCGAAATTTTAAAGCAGGGTGGTCTTGTTGCCATTCCCACCGAAACGGTTTATGGTCTTGCGGCTAACACATTCGATGAAAAGGCGGTTGCTGATATTTTTAAAGCCAAAGGCAGACCGCAGGATAATCCATTGATTGTTCACGTTTGCGATTTTGAAATGTTAAGTGATGTAGTAAGTGATGTTCCGCCAAAGGCTAAAGAACTGGCTCAAAAATTTTGGCCGGGTCCTTTGACAATGGTTTTGCCCAGAGGCAAAAGGGTGCCAAGCTCGGTTAGTGCGGGGCTAGATACCGTTGCGGTCAGAATGCCCTCTAACGAGGTTGCTCGCGAAATAATCAAGCAAAGCGGATTACCACTTTCAGCTCCTTCGGCCAATCTTTCGGGGTCGCCAAGCCCCACAACTGCCGACCATGTGCTTTTTGATTTAGACGGCAGAATTAATGCAGTTGTTGTATCAGAAAGGGCAGAGGTTGGCGTTGAGTCAACCGTTGTAACACTTTGTACCAATCCTCCGAGGTTGTTAAGACCCGGTGGAGTTACGGTTGAACAGTTGAAAGAAGTTTTACCCGATTTGGTGGTTGATAAAGCGGTTCTTTCCGAGCCTGAAAAGGGCAAACCTGTTGCATCGCCCGGTATGAAATACAAGCACTATTCACCTAAAGCAAGGGTGGTTATGCTTGAAGGCGATATAGATAAATTTGCAGATTATGTAAACCAAAACAAAGGTGACGGAGTTTTTGCCCTTGTTTTTGAGGGTGAAGAAAAGGCGGTTGAGGTTGAAACCTTGTCTTTCGGCAAAAAGGAAGACTATTCCGAGCAAGCCGCCGTGCTTTTCGATGCTTTGCGCGAACTTGATAAACGTGGATGCAAGCTTTGTTTTGCCCGTGTGCCTGAAAAAACGGGTGTTGGTCTTGCTGTTTACAATCGTCTTATCCGTGCGGCTGCTTTCGAGGTGATAAGCTTATGATTATTGGGCTTACAGGACCAACGGGTAGCGGAAAATCTACCTTTGCCGAAGCAACGCTTGAAAAAGGGTTTGCTGTTATTGATTGCGATAAGGAAGCAAGATTTGCGACCAAAAAAGGAAGCGAAGGTCTTCGATTATTGTGTCTTGAATTTGGCGATGAGATTTTGTTGCCCGATGGCGAATTAAACCGCAAAAAATTGGCGGCGTTAGCTTTTGCGACCGAGAACGACACTAAAAGGCTTAATGAAACGCTTTTGCCCGTCGTTTTAAAGCAGATTGAACAAAGAATTGCCGGGCTTAAAGCAGATGGATTTGATGATATTTTGCTCGATGCCCCAACTCTTTATGAAAGCGGTGCCGATAAATTCTGTGACTGTGTGGTTGCTGTTTTGAGTGACCGTGAGATAAGAAAAAACAGAATTTTAAGCCGTGACAATTTAACCGAGGCAGATGCCGAAATTAGACTCAATGCATCAAAACCCGACAGTTTCTATAAAGATCGAACCGAGCATATACTTTATAACAACGGTCAAGTGCAGGAATTTTTGAGTGCCTGCAACGATAAGCTTTCGAAAATTGCGGAGAAAATATGAAAAAATTTAAAAACGTTTTTAGAGTTTTTATAACGCTCTTAATGCTGATTATTGTGGCTTTTTTCGGGTACAATAGCATAATGGAGCATCTTTATCCTAAAAAATATTCCGAATTTATCACAAAATACAGTGAAGAGTTTGGCGTTGATGAAGAATTGGTTTTTGCCGTTATAAAATGTGAAAGCAATTTTTTACCCTATGCTCAATCTGAAGCGGGAGCTGTTGGACTTATGCAAATAACCGAAGCCACCTTTTCGGATGTTGCAAAAATGCTTCACGAGGATGCCGAAAGTGAGTTTTCTACTGCCGCATTAGACCCTGAAACCAACATTCGCTATGGTGTGAGGTATATTAAGTACCTAAGTGAGATTTTTTGCGGTGACAAAACGGCTGTGATAGCGGCTTATAATGCAGGCTTAGGAAACGTCGCCGATTGGATGGGTGACAATACTCTGAAACTACAAGAAATAAAGTTTTCTGAAACCAAGCGGTATGTTGAAAAAGTTTTAAAAGCAGAAAGCATTTATATAAATCTTTATTCCATGAAGGGAGAATAAAAAAATGTCTGATTTTAAAGAAATGAAGAAAAATCTCTTTTACAGCCCTAAAAACGGACTTTTGAGAGATGATTATGATGAAGCAAAGGTTAATGACTTTTGCAAAGGTTATGCAGAATTTTTAGGTTTTGCAAAAACCGAAAGGCTCAGCGTTAAAAAGGCAATTCAGCTTGCCGAGAAGGAAGGCTTTGTACCTTTTTCGGTTAATGAAAAATATAATGCGGGCGATAAGGTTTACTATAACAACCGCGGTAAGTCATTGGCGCTTGCTGTCATTGGCACCGAGCCGGTTGAAAACGGAACAAGAATTGCCGCGGCACATATTGATTCTCCCCGTCTTGATTTAAAACCCAATCCGCTTTATGAGGATTCGGAGCTTGCACTTTTCAAAACTCATTACTATGGTGGTATTAAAAAATATCAGTGGACCACCGTACCGCTTGCTCTCCATGGCGTTATTGTTAAGCGAGACGGCACTTCGGTTGAGGTGTCAATGGGTGAAAACGAGGATGAGCCTTGTTTTGTTATAACCGATTTGTTGCCACATCTTGCGCAAGATCAGTATAAGCGTTCGGTTGGTGAACTTATCCGCGGAGAAGAACTCAACGTTCTTGTTGGTAGCCGTCCTTTTAAGGATGACGAGGGTAGCGAGCTTGTAAAATTCAATGTTATGAAGCTTCTTAACGAGAAGTATGGCATTGTTGAGGAAGATTTCCTTTCTGCCGAGCTTGAATGTGTTCCTGCCGGAAAGCCCCGTGATATCGGTTTCGACCGTTCGCTTTTGGGTTCTTACGGTCACGATGACCGCGTTTGTGCATATCCTTGCCTTATGGCTGCTATTGATACAAAAGCTCCTAAATACACCGTTGTTACCGTGCTTGCCGATAAGGAAGAAACAGGCTCTGACGGTAATACAGGTATGAACTCGGCTTTCTTGCCACATTTTATAGGATATCTTGCAGAAATGCAGGGTGGACGTGTCGAGTTGGCACTTGATAATTCCAAGTGTCTTTCTGCCGACGTTAATGCAGCGCTCGACCCAACCTTCCCCGACGTTATGGAAAGAAGAAACGCATCAAGGGTTAACTATGGTGCGGTTATCACAAAATATACCGGTGCCAGAGGTAAAAGTGGCACCTCCGACGCTTCGGCAGAGTTTGTTGGTTGGATAAGAAAAATACTCGATGAAAAGGGTGTTGTATGGCAGACCGGTGAGCTTGGTAAGGTTGACCTTGGTGGCGGTGGCACCGTTGCAATGTATATTGCAAACTTGGGTGTCGACGTTGTTGACCTCGGTGTTCCCGTT
>JAZNEE010000154.1:0-3853 GCA_045588405.1 Acutalibacteraceae bacterium | reverse complement strand
TCTACTGCATCAGGGGCAACCAATGCTACTTCTATCAAGTTCAGCGCTGCTTCTTATGAAGTTAAGGTTGACGACTACAAGATGATATCCGAGGGTATCGTTGTTGAGCCTGCCGGTGCTAAGGTCGTTTATGAGGTTTCGGATACTGACATCGCAACCATTTCCAAAAAAGGTGAAATAACCGGTCTTAAAGAAGGTACCGTTACCGTTACCGCAAAATCTGAAGATGGCAAGGTTTCTGCCACTTGTACCGTTGTTGTATACGGTGTTGGTGAAATTTCTGACCGTTTGAACTTGGAAGATGAACCCGGTATTCGCAATAAGCGTGCCGAGTATGATGGTGATAGTGGCGAAAGGATCCCTGACTCGAATGCCATAATCGTTGTTATTTCCAAGAATGTTGATAAGAGCGCTGATAAGACTATTGTTACAACCCTTGATTACGGTTCACTTAAAGATGGTTATTATGTAAATTCAGGTGATGGCTTCTATGTTGCTCGTAACAACGTTCAAAGCTCCTATCTTATTAAGGATGTTAGACTCGGTGATTATGTTGGCTTGATTATAAGCAGTAACGACTACACCGGCTACATAACCTATGATAACAGCACAATTTTTAATAGACTTAAAGCCACTGCTCTCAGCAGTGTTCTCTCCGATGCAGAGCTTACCGCTCTTGCAGCTGCAGCTCCTATGCAGAGCCGCGAGTTCATTGTTGCTGAATTTACTGTCGAGTCCGGCAAAACCACCGCTTTCGGTCATGACTTCGTTGTCAATAAATAATTTGAAATGCCAAAAACTTCGCAGTTTATTAAAACTGGGAAGTTTTTTATGCTTTTACCACTTCCATTTTTGCAACAAATGTGTTAAAATGAACGGAAAAAGTATTTTCTATATCTCGAGGGGATATTTAATGTATAAAATTGTTAAAAAACAACAATTGAATAATACGGTTACTTTAATGGAAATCGAAGCACCGCTTGTTGCAAAAAAAGCCGAAGCAGGTCAGTTCATAATCCTGCGCGTAGATAACGATGGAGAGCGTATCCCTCTTACCGTTGCAGGTTTTGACCGAGAAAAAGGCACTGTGAGAATTATTTTCCAAATCGTTGGCGCTACCACCGAAAAGCTTAATGGAAAACAAGAAGGCGAGTTTATTTCCGATTTCGTTGGCCCTTTGGGTGTTGCTACCAAAACAGATGGACTTAAAAAGGTGCTCATCGTTGGTGGCGGTGTTGGTTGTGCTATTGCTTTGCCCGTTGCTCAAAAGCTTAAAAGTTTGGGTGCGAGTGTTACTTCGGTTATAGGATTCAGAAACAAAGACCTTCTTATTTTAGAGTATGAATTTAAAAACACATCAGACAAGCTTTTTGTTATGACCGATGATGGAAGCTATGGTGAAAAGGGTAATGTATGTTTGCCGATTACAAAAATGCTTGAAAACGGTGAAACGTTTGACGAGGTTATAACTATAGGACCGCTTGTTATGATGAAATTTGTTGTCGAAGCAGTTAAACCTTATAACATTCCTTGCACCGTTTCGATGAATCCTATTATGATTGACGGTACAGGTATGTGCGGTGGTTGCAGATTGACTCTTAATAAAGACGGCAAGAAAATCACAAAATTTGCATGTGTTGACGGACCCGATTTCAATGGATATGAGGTTGATTTCGACGAAGCGATGTCAAGAGCTGCAATATACCGCGATTTTGAACGTCACGCTTATGAAGAGGCTTGCAACCTTTTTAAAAAGGAGGTGCGGTAATGCCTAATATGTCAAACGTACGAAACGCTATGCCGCACAGAGATCCCATAGAACGTAGCAAAAATTTCGAAGAGGTTGCATTAGGTTTTGATGAGGCAACTGCTATTAATGAAGCAGAAAGGTGCTTAAATTGTAAAAATATGCCTTGTGTGGCAGGATGCCCTGTTAATATTCACATTCCTGAATTTATTGCAAAGGTAGCCGAGGGCAAGTTTGAAGAGGCTTATAAAATTATCAGCCAAACTTCGTCACTTCCTGCAGTTTGTGGCAGAGTTTGTCCACAAGAAAGACAATGTGAAAAATATTGTGTGAGAGGAATCAAGGGTGAAGCCGTAAGCATTGGCAGGCTTGAACGATTTGTTGCCGATTGGCACAACGCTCATTCTTGTGAATTGCCCGAGGTTGCCCCTAAAAACGGTCACAGGGTTGCAATAGTAGGTTCCGGTCCTGCATCACTCACTTGTGCGGGTGACCTTGCAAAGCTTGGTTACTCGGTCAGCGTTTTTGAAGCATTACATACAGCTGGGGGAGTTCTTGTTTACGGTATACCCGAGTTCAGACTTCCTAAAAAGATTGTTGAGCAAGAGGTTGAGAATCTCAAAAAGCAGGGTGTTGAAATCAACACAAATATCGTTATAGGTAAAACCTTGACGGTTGATGAACTGTTTGAAGATGGTTTTGAAGCTGTATTTATCGGTTCGGGTGCAGGCTTGCCTCGGTTTATGAATATTCCCGGTGAAAGCCTTAAAGGTGTTTACTCGGCCAATGAGTTTTTAACCCGTGCCAATCTTATGAAGGCTTATCTTAATGAATCAAACACACCGATTATGAAGGGTGGAAGGATTGCGGTTGTCGGTGGCGGTAACGTTGCAATGGATGCTGCAAGAACTGCATTAAGACTTGGCGCCGAAAAGGTTTATATCGTTTATCGCCGTTCTTTGGAGGAACTTCCTGCAAGAAAGGAAGAGGTTGAGCACGCAATTGAAGAGGGAATTGAAATTTTAGTGCTTAACAATCCTGTTGAAATTTTGGGATACAACAATCCCGAAGATAAGCGTGACCTTAAAAACGGCTTTGTAACGGGAATTAAGTGCGTTAAAATGGAACTCGGCGAACCCGACGAAAAGGGTAGAAGAAAACCGATAGAAATTCCTGATAGCGAATTTGTTTTGGATGTTGATACCGTAATTATGGCTATCGGCACTTCACCCAATCCGCTTATAAAATCTACAACCGATGGTTTGGATGTCAACGACCACGGTGGAATTATAGTTGATGAAAAAACTGGCGCTACATCTAAAAAAGGTGTTTTTGCGGGTGGAGATGCCGTGACAGGTGCTGCAACCGTTATTTCGGCAATGGGTGCAGGTAAGGTTGCTGCAAAAGCCATTGATGAATATTTGAAAGGATTGAAATAAAATGGAAATCAAAGTTGGTTTAAAAGGTATTGTCAAGGAAAATGTGACCGAGAGCAACACCGCAAAGGCTGTTGGATCGGGTGGACTTGAAGTTTTTGCAACCCCCGCAATGATAGCTTTAATGGAAAAAGCTTCTTTTTTGGCTATTGACGAGTACTTGGACGAGGGTTCTACCTCGGTAGGTACAATGGTAAATATTGAGCACGTCAGCGCAACACCTGTTGGTGCAACTGTAACGGTTGAGAGTGTTGTGACAGCCGTTGACGGCAGAAAGATAAGCTTTGAGGTTACCGCATCCGATAACGCAGGTCTTATTGGCAAAGGCACCCATGAACGCTTTATTATCAACGCTGAAAAGTTTATGGCAAAAACCAATAGTAAAATTTAATCAAAAAAAGTACCGCTGAATTTTTCAGCGGTTCTTTTTTTATATGTTTTCAATTTTTGAAAAGTGACATTCTGAAATTTGAATTTCGGGGAAAGCCGCCGATAAATCTCTGCAAAGCGGAGCAATCACAACATCCTCGGTGTTAAAATGTCCCGCGTCAAAAAGTGAAATCCCGAGTCTTCCTGCTTCGATAAATAAATGGTGCTTAACATCGGCAGTCACAAGCGCATCGGCACCTGCGGTTACTGCATCGAAAAGATAATCTCCACCCGAGCCGCC
>JAZNEE010000153.1:0-3591 GCA_045588405.1 Acutalibacteraceae bacterium | reverse complement strand
AACCTCCAAAAGAATATGTAAATATATTCAAATATTTATTTTCTCTTATATTATACCACAAAATTTGAATACCGCAACTATTTTACTGATATTATTTTAATTTTTTCCAAATCTATCTTTATTTGAGAGGTTACTGCATCTTGAATTTGCAACGATTGACTACCCAAAAGCCCCTCGGAAGGTACTATTACCGTTACCGAGTCATCGGCAATCATAACAAGCGCATCATCAAACCCTTTTGCTTTAATAACCGTTTCGATATCGATTTCGGTTTTGGCATTTTTGTTCAACAAAGCAATTGTGTCCAACGCATTCTTTTTAGACTTATCGTCAACATCAGCTTTTTCTATCGCGGCGGTAATATCTTTTATAGAGTTTTCTTTGTTCAAATTTCGCTCTGCCCTGGCTTCTCTAATATAACTTACTCCTGCCGAAACTTGAACAGCCGTACCAGTATCATCACCGCTTAAATATTTATTCTCACCAACTGAATTAGTATCTCCAGGCGATCCACTATCAACCGGCAACTGTGAATATCTCATATTCAGCCAAACTGCACCGGCTAAAAGCACCGCTAAGGTGGCAACAACAATATGTCTTTTTGAAAAAACCTTACCTTTTTTCATATATATAACCAAGCCTTTCATAATTTAATTTCTTCCAATAACACAAATTTTTTCATTATCAATAGCAAGCGCTTTGCTCACAGCCGTTTTTACTGCAACCGATACATTTTCGTTCTGCCCACCATCACAAACAACTACAACACCCTTAATTTTTGGCATTATTTCCGTCACAAGTAATGCTTGTTCATTCCCTTTTGAATCCTTATAAATAACATAATTGTTTTGATTTGTATCGCTTTGCTCTTCTTTAAACGACTCCTTATCTGTCTTGATTTCAGCACCTGTTTTCAACTCATCTGCATAAACATATTCAATACCGCTTTCAAGCGTTATCATTACCGAAACCTTTGAATTTGACAGCATATCAGATAGCACGTTTTCAAGTCGACTTTCAAGCAACGCTGTATATTCATCTGTTCTGCTTTTTTCAATAAAACCTGCATTTTCTGTGTCTTTGTTTTCTTTTTTGCTTTTTTCCGAGAACCCTGAAACCAAAATAAGAAACAGTCCCAATATTGCAAGTAAAACAGGCAATATGCTTTTTGATTTGGGCAAATTATTTTTTAATTTTAACAGTTTTTCCTTTACATTCATATTATCCACCGTTTGTATAATATTCTGCGGCAATTCCAAGTTCATCAACCACCTGCTTGATCTTTATCACATCACTCGCCTTGCAATGAATTTTCACTTCGGTAATAGATATGCTTGTATTGCTTAAAATATCCGCTTTAACCTCACAAAAAGCATCAGTAATGCCGATATTTAAAATTTTATTTTCAATCAAATCTTTCAATGAAGTCTCAACCGCTTCTATTTCGTAGTTGTTAACAAGTTTTGTATAATCCATATCGTTATTCGCATTCAGAACATCTAAATCAAAAATATTTGAAATATCAACACCTTTAAAGGCCACTAATGCCGCGGCAAGCAATGAAACCGATGCAACGTATTTCATGCTTTTATACGCAGAATCACTCGGAATCACAAGCAAAACGACACCGTAAATTATCATCGAAACCGATATTACCGAAACAGCACTTTTTAAAGCTTCCACTATATCACCAACATTAACGTCATAGAAATTATAAACATTACGGGAATTATCAAAGTAATTCCCATTACAAGTGCAACAGCACCATCAGTTGCAGTTAAAAGTCCCTTTGCTCCATCTACTGATAAAACTTCAGCAACTGAACCGCAAACACAAAGAACACCGCGCCAACACAAAAGTTCAATTATTATTGGCAAGATTGTAAGCCCCACGGCACAAACACCGTAAATAAGCACGCTTGACCTCAGCAAGCTCATGCACCCTCTAACAGTGTTAAGCGTTTCTCCCAAAACATTACCAACATAAGGAACAGCAGCACCTAAAACAAGTTTGGCAGATTTTGAATATATGTCATCGGCAGGGCTTTTTATCACAGTTTGAATAGAAAGAACTGCTAAAAAAACCGTGCTGACCGCAGATAAAGAAAATAAAGAAATTTTTTTAATTGCATTACCAACCGATTGCCACTTTATCTCACCCGACAAAGAACCACCAATACCTAGTGACAGTTGCATACCCGACAAAGGAACTATGAAAAACGAACAAACCGACGTTAAAATCTCAACGGCCAACAGCATTATCACCGAAAAACCACCCGCTGTGATCGGTTTTCCGGAAGAAGCTAAAACCGAAGCATAAATCGGCACGAAAGAAAGCATAAAAGTTCCCGAACTTTTCAAAGTATTGGCACAAACAGTTATAATATTAAGCACGGGCATAATAGCCGTTGCAGCAAGAGAAACGGTTATCGAATAATCTAAAAGCTTGTTCTTATCATAAAAATTCCCTAGCGCAGCACTAATTAAGAGCAAAGATAAAAGCAAGGCGCCGTATTTTAAGGGTGTTTTAATGTTGTTTTTAAAAAAGTCTTTAAGTATATCGAAAATGTTTTTGGGATTAAAGAAATTTGCCATTTCCAAAGGATCTTCAATGTTGATATTACTGAGTTGTTCTTTAGTTTGCTCCGGCAGATCATCCAAAGTATCAGAAACACCCAGTTCTTGCAATTTTTCTTTATAAATCTTATCAGTATCAACCGTTTCGGCAAGGCAGATTGTTGGAAGGTTAAGAAAAATGAGCACAACCGCTAAACTAACAATTTTTTTCATCCTATCAGCTCCAAAGCGATTTGAACTATTGTTTTCACCATTGGCAAGGTTAAAGCTATAACCGAAACCCTGCCCGCAAGTTCAATTTTTGCAGCAAGCAGGCTGTGTCCAAAATCTTTGCAATATCCCGATGCAAATGAAGTAACAAAGCAGATTCCAAAAGATTTGAGCGATATTTTCAAAACTCCGCTGTCTATTTTTGCACTATTCAAAATCTCATCAAGGCTTTGTTTAACGTTGATAAAGTTATCCAAAATCATAACAGCCACTATCACAGCACCACTTAAAATCACTGCAAGAGCCATTTCGGATTTATATTGCTTCAAAAACAGAGAAGCGACCAATGCAACAGTACAAATCGCTATAACTTTTAAAACATCATTCATAAGTTAAATACAGATTTTATCGTTTCAAAAAGGTTTCCAATTTCGGTAACAACCATAATAAGCACAACCACCAAGCCTGCCAAAGTTGTCAACATAGCTTGTTCTTCCCTGCCTGACCGAACAAGAAGTTGATTTAAAACCGCCACTATTATGCCGATTCCCGCAACCTTAAATATAAAATTAACATCCATAGCAATTTCCTTTTATATAAAAATCAAAAACAGCGTAATACCCGCAAACAGGTAGACTGTTTTAAAAATTCTTCCCTTTTCGGTTTTGTCATTTGTGGCCTCATCAAGCAGATTGCAGAAGCATTTATAATAATATTCACAATGAATTTTTTGACCCTCAATATCACTCATTCCAAGTCCACTAAGAAAGGCACAAAAGGTCTTTTTATCTTCATTTTCAATTCC
>JAZNEE010000152.1:0-2428 GCA_045588405.1 Acutalibacteraceae bacterium | reverse complement strand
AAGCAACCCTTACAATGATGGGTGCAGCCCGAAACAAAAAGCGTAACTCTGATACCTATTCCGTTGGCAATATCGTTTTTGTTTATTTTAGAATAATTCATATTTTCTCCTATTAGAAAGGACTTTTTTAACAACCATTTTAAGTAAATAACCCCTCAAACTAAGGCTTGAGGGGTTTTATTTTACAGATGTAAAACTCTTTCTTTGATTTCTTGAGTTCTGCCCTGATTCCAGTACTGTGTACCGATATATCCGCAAGTTCTTCTTGCAACGTTCATCTTATTTTGGTCACGGTTACCACATTTTGGACATTCCCAAATAAGCTTGCCATCCTCGTCCTTTTTGATAACAATTTCACCATCGAAACCACATTCCTGACAGTAGTCAGATTTGGTGTTAAGCTCGGCATACATAATGTTATCATAAATAAACTTCATAACCTGCAAAACAGCCTCGATGTTATCTTGCATATTGGGTACTTCAACATAAGAAATAGCACCGCCCGGTGACAAAGCCTGGAATTCCGATTCGAGCGAAAGCTTTGAAAAAGCGTCAATCTCTTCGGTAACGTGGATATGATAGGAGTTGGTTATATAACTCTTATCGGTTACACCGGGTATAATGCCAAAACGCTTTTGCAAGCACTTGGCAAACTTATAGGTGGTTGATTCAAGCGGAGTGCCATAAAGCGAATAGTGGATGTTTTCGGCTGTTTTCCATTTAAGGCAAGCATCGTTTAATTTTTGCATTACCTTTAAGCCAAACTCTTTGCCGATGGGTTCGGTAAGCTTTCTGCCTGTGACCTCGTAAACGCATTCCCAAAGGCCTGCATAACCAAGTGAAATAGTGGAATAACCGCCGTGAAGAAGCTTATCGATAGGCTCACCCTTCTGAAGCCTTGCCAATGCGCCATATTGCCAAAGAATAGGTGCGGCATCAGATAAGGTGCCTTCCAAACGCTCGTGACGGCACTGTAATGCGCGGTGGCAAAGTTCAAGTCTTTCATCCAACACCTGCCAGAATTTTTCCTCGTCCCTGCCGTCCTTACAAGCCGAGCAAGCAACGTCAACAAGGTTCAAAGTAACAACACCCTGATTAAAGCGTCCGTAATATTTAGCCTTGCCGTTTTCGTCAACCCAAGGTGTTAAGAAACTGCGGCAACCCATACAGGTATAGCAGTTGCCATCGCCGTTTTCGTCAACCTTTAATTTGAGCATGATTTTTTCCGAAATATAGTCGGGAACCATTCTCTTAGCGGTACATTTTGCGGCAAGCTCGGTCAAATACCAATAGGGTGAACTTTCGGTGATGTTATCTTCCTCTAAAACGTAAATAAGTTTTGGGAATGCAGGAGTTACATATACTCCCGATTCGTTTTTAACACCCTCAATTCTCTGATTGAGCATTTCCTCGATGATAAGCGCAAGGTCTTTTTTCTCTTGCTCATCTCTTGCCTCACCAAGGTACATAAACACGGTGATAAACGGAGCCTGACCGTTGGTTGTAAGCAATGTTACAACCTGGTACTGCAAGGTCTGAACGCCTTTGTTTATCTCCTTTTTAAGTCTTGCTTCAACGATTTCTGAAAGCTTCTCGCCTTCGGCAGAAGCACCGATAAGCGCAAGCTCCTCCAAAACCTCTTTGCGAATCTTCTCGCGCGAGATTTGAACAAACGGAGCTAAATGAGTAAGGCTGATGCTCTGACCGCCATACTGATTGGAAGCTACCTGGGCAATGATTTGGGTTGAAATATTGCAAGCAGTTGAAAAACTGTGGGGCTTTTCAATCATAGTGCCGCTAATAACTGTGCCGTTTTGAAGCATGTCCTCCAAATTCACAAGGTCACAGTTATGCATATGCTGAGCATAATAGTCACTATCGTGGAAATGAATAATACCGTCGCGATGAGCCTTAACGATATCCTCCGGCAACAAAATACGCTCGGTTATATCACGGCTGACCTCACCTGCCATATAGTCACGCTGAACGCTGTTGACAGTAGGGTTTTTATTTGAATTTTCCTGCTTGGCTTCCTCGTTATTGCACTCGATAAGCGATAAAATCTTATCATCGGTGGTGTTGGAGGCACGCACAATATTACGGGTATAACGATAACGAATATAACGCTTGGCGGTTTCGTAAGCGCCGTGCTTCATAAGTTGGGTTTCAACCAACTCCTGCACTTCTTCAACCGATAAAGCTCTGCCGATTTCTTCACAATAATGCTCAATGATTGCAGCAATAGCGTGAATCTGTTCGGGGATAAGCTCGGGCTTACCCTCGGTTGCAGCATTAGCTTTAGCAATAGCGTTTTCTATCTTTTCGGCCTCGAAAACAGCTTCAGAACCGTTTCGCTTGATTATTTTCATAAAAACATCCTCCTTTTATAGGGTGGATTTACATTATAACAGATGCACTATATCTTGTC
>JAZNEE010000151.1:0-10192 GCA_045588405.1 Acutalibacteraceae bacterium | reverse complement strand
GGTGGCAAGCACCTCGGTTGGTGCCATAATCACCGATTGATAACCTTCTTTTGCAGCGGTGTAACTTAAGGCAGCAGCAACCATAGTCTTGCCTGAGCCAACGTCACCTTGCACAAGTCGGCTCATTGGTCGACCCGATCGCATATCCTTAACACAGTCGTTGATGGCATTTTTTTGAGCTGTTGTCAACTGGAAGGGGAGAAGCGAGGCAAACTCACGGCAAAAATTCCCGTTAATAACAACGTTTGTGTGTTGTTTTCTGCCGCTTTTCTGCATCAAAACGCCCATCTGCAAGAAAAACAATTCTTCAAAAACCAAGCGCTTTCTCGCAACCTCAATTTCCACAAATGAATTTGGGAAATGAATGTACCGAAGTGCTGTTTTAAGGTCTAAAAGATTGTGACTGCGCCTTAAAGTTTCGGGTAACGCTTCGGTAATTTCGGCAACATCGAGCGCGGTGGCGATAGCTTTGTGAATTGCGTTGGAATTAAGCCCTGCAGTTTGCCTGTAAATGGGCATAATGGTGGCTTCGCTTTCCTCATAAATCTCGGGTGCAGACATTTCACATTTTATGAAATTGCGATCAACCCTGCCGTAAAATAAATAGGTTTTTCCAACCTCGATTTTCTCGGCAAGGTATTTTTGATTAAAAAGTGTTACCGTGCAACTTTCTTCACCGTCAAAAATTGAAAAACGGTAAAGAACCATACCTTTGCGAATATAGTTTTCCTGAACCTTGCTTTGCACGGTTGCTTTTATACAGCAAGGACGGTCAAAATAGGCCTCGCGAAGCTTTAGCTGTTCTCGTCTGTCACGATAATCACGGGGGTATAAGCACAAAAGAGTGCCGACGTCAAACACGCCGAGTTGCCTAAACAACTCGGCACGTTTTTCGCCGACACCTTTTAAAAATCTGATGTTATCATCAAGTTTCATATTATTCAACCGACATAATGAAATAGTATACGGGCTGACCACCGTTTATGAGGGTTACCTCAACATCCGAGCCAACCTTTGCCTGTACAGCAGAGCAAATCTTCTGAGCATCTCTTTCCATAACGTCTTCACCAAAAATAAGAGTGATGAACGAGGTTTCTTTATTGCTCAAGTTCTTAACAAGTTTCAAAACGCATTTCTCAAGGTCTGTTTCAGTAAAGGAAACCTTGCCGTTAGCAAGAGCCAAAAGGTCGCCCTTGTTTATCTTGTGTCCATCGTAATCAGAATCACGAGCAGCAAAAGTAACCTGACCGGTCTGTACGTTTTCATAGCCCTTCTGCATTGCGATGGTGTTAGTATCATCATCTGCATCGGGATCAAAATTAAGCATTGCCGAAACACCCTGAGGAATGGTACGGGTGGGAAGAACAATAACCTTACGGGTGCTAAGCGGAATAGCCTGTTCAGCAGCCATAATGATGTTTTTATTGTTAGGCAATACAAAAACGGTCGAAGCAGGAGTCTGCTCGATTGCGTAAAGAATATCGTCGGTACTGGGGTTCATGGTCTGACCACCGCTAACGATTTTATCAACGCCAAGGTCGGTAAACAACTCGTGAATACCTGCACCTGCTGCAACAGCAACAAAGCCAACCTCTTTTTCGATTTCAACCGAAACAAGTTCTTTGCTTTCGCTTGCAGTGGCGGTTTTGGGAGCTTCACCCTTGGCATCATGCTTGGTGCGTTCGTGCTGATCGCGCATGTTTTCAACCTTCATATTGATAAGCTGACCAAAGGTAAGACCTTTTTCAAAAGCGTTACCGGGGTGATCGGTGTGAACGTGAACCTTGATAATTTCTTCGTCGTCAACAACAACAACGCAGTCACCAATAGTTTCAAGATAAGCACGAAGTGCTTTGGGATCATTGTCGTTTGCACGTTTAACAATAAACTCTGTGCAATAGGTGAAGGTGATATCTTCCTCTGATTCTGCTGCGGCATTACGCTGAACAACGGCAGGAGATGAGGTTGCAGACGATTCCTTACATTCGATAATAACACCGTCTTTAAATACGGATAACATACCTTCAAGAATTACAACGAAGCCTTTACCACCGGCATCAACAACACCGGCCTTTTTAAGAACGGGGAGGATTTCGGGGGTTTCAGCAAGTGCTTTGTTTGCACCTTCAAGCAAAGCTTCAAAAGTTTCCAAAACATCCTTGCCCGATTTTGCTGCGTTATCAGCATATTCGGAAGCCACTCTTGCAACGGTTAAAATGGTGCCTTCGGTGGGTTTCATAACAGCGTTGTAAGCTGCTTCAACGCCCAACTTCATAGCATCGCGAAGAGCGAATGAGTCCATTTCATCTTTGCCTTTAAGACCTTTTGCAAAGCCTCTGAAAAGCAAGGACAAAATAACACCCGAGTTACCTCTTGCACCGCGAAGCAAAGCCGAAGCGTTAACCTCAGCAACCTTGCCGGCAGTTTCATCTTTGAGCAAAGCAAGCTCTCTGGCGGCGTTGCTTATGGTCATAGACATATTTGTACCTGTATCACCGTCGGGAACAGGGAACACGTTAAGTTCGTCAACCGATACTTTACAGTTGATTATGTTATTTGCGCCACTAAGTAAAGCATCACGCAAAGTATTTCCGTTTATCAAAACTAACACTCCTTAAAATGTACCTACTGTACTTACTCTTTAATACCGTCAACGCGAACGGTAACCTTACCGACGGTAATGCCGGTAGCCTCTTTAACAACATATTTAACCTTATGGGTAATACTCTTTGCAATAGCGTTGATATTCATACCGTAAGCAACAATAATATGGAGATCAACATTTATTATATCAGAATCTCCGGTTACTCTAATGCCTTTATCGGTATAGTCTTTTTTAGAAAACAAGTTTTTAAATTTCTGTTTTCCGTGAGGTGCCATACCTGCAACGCCGAAGCACGAAGAAGCGGCATTGCCTATAAGCTTGGCAAAATACTCGTTAGAAACAGTAACAGTACCTTTTTTTGTTTCGTAAGTAATCATTGATTATACCTCCGTTTTATTCTAAGTAAAGATATTGCTATCTTATATTCGATATTCCATAGTATGCATCATAAAAAGACGATACATTGTCAGCAGAAAACTTTGTGTTCGAAACCGTGAGTCCCAAGGGATGACAAATAGGGATAATCGGCATTTCGGCATTAAAAGCATTGATAACATCTATTAAAGAAAGTTTTTCGCTATAAAAACCTTTAACGGCTGAAGCGGTCAGCCAAGTTTCTTTCTTGTCCTCAGTTTCGGTTTCGCCTGTATCACTTTGAGTTCCGTCTTCAGGAGTATCTGAAGTTTGGAGATCAGGGATACCGTAAGACAGTGAACCATTAGGGGTTACAAGTTCAGAAATATCCATATTGCCCTTAAGCTTAACCTCTGCAATATAAAGGTCGAACCAACCGTTTTTCAAAGATGAAACATATTCGTTCCAAGGTTGAGGTTTGAGGTTTATCTCAATTCCAACAGCACGAAGCTGATCGGCAATGATTTTTGAAGCGTCTGCACGACGCTTGTTTCCGTCGTAATAAACCAAAGACAAGGAAAGCCGTTTTCCTTTTGAATTGACAACAAAGCCTTCTTCATCTTTACTATTATAACCTAATTCTTCCAAATAAGCAACCATTATTTCAATATCAGCGGAAGAAGGTAGACTTTGCACACCTTTTGCATCCTCCCAAACAGATGGAAAAACACCGTTTGCGGGCTTTGCATATCCGAAATATGCGTTATCACAAACCAAGTTTCGGTCAATGGCCGCAGATAAGGCATATCGGAAGTTTTCGTCTTTAAGTTTTGCATTTTTCAGGTTTAAACCAAGATAAATAACGTTGTTTAAAGAAAAGGTATGGTGAGTGCCCTTGAATGCGGGTACAACACCGTCGGACATATCGGTGCTAAAAAGACTAACGTTACCGTTTTCCAAATTATAGTTGGCAACTTCGCTGTCGGGGGTGTTAACAAGGTGAATAGTGGTTATTGAAGGAACGCCTAAGATATGATTATTATTGGCGTTTAATTTGAGGTTTTCAAAATCGGGAATATATCTGCCCGAGCCAATTGGGGGCAGGACTATTTTATTTTGATTAGTCAATTTATCCGATCCTTTTTTGATAACGGGAAAGGTTAACACATTTGCAATATATGGATCAGATTTTTTTGCTGTGATAATAACTTTCTTGTCACCATCTGCTTTAAGGGAAGCAATATCAGAAAGCTCTGTTGCGTATGAAGTGTTGGAGGATTTTGCAAGATTATAGGAATAAACAACGTCCTCAGAAGTGACCGCCGTGCCGTCGGAAAACAGGATATTCTTAATTGTTACAACAGTTTCCTTGCCTGCTGTTTCAATAGATTCCGCCAAGATATATTCCGGTTGGAAATTTGGAGTCAAGCGAACAAGTGAGTCGTAAAGTAACAACGATAATTGACGGTTTGCGAGTGTTGTTGCAGCATAAGGATTTATAGAATCACCCGTGAAATACAAAAGGCTGAACTGCTTCTGTTGGGTATTCTGAACATCCGAAGTCGAAGGTGTAGGCGTAGAAGAGGTGTTTTCTTTTTTTGTACAGCCCGAGAGGAAAAGTAAGCACAAAGCTAAAGCAATAGCCAGAATTTTTGTAAATTTCATAATCTTTTCCTCCTCCAAGTTATATTCATTAAATGTTTATGCGTTTTACAGCCGTTGTTTTACCGCTTTTGCGGTCGATTTCAAAAATACATCCGTTAAGCGCACAAACTCCGTCGGCAAGCTCGAATTTAACGGGTGCACCATCCTTTATTTTGGCAAGCGATAGCTCTTTTTTAACCCCTAAAACCGAGTCGATAGGCCCTGTCATACCGATATCGGTTATAAATCCCAAACCTTGCGGTAAAACCTGTTCATCAGCGGTTAAAACGTGGGTGTGTGTTCCAAAAACCGCTGAAACGCGTCCGTCAAGATAATAAGCAAGAGCTTTTTTCTCCGAGGTTGCTTCGGCATGAAAATCAACTAAAATAACGTCAATACCATCGTTTTTTAAGGTTTCAACAAGCTCATCGGCCGCCAAAAACGGATTTTCGGCTTCGGGCATATAAACAGTGCCCACAAGATTAATTACACCGATTCTTGTATGTCCTAAATCCACAATGGTGTATCCTTTACCGGGATCCGTGGTTTTCATGTTGTGCGGTCGAATTAAAAATGGATCACCCTCCATTTTTTCAAAGACTTCGCGACGTCGTAAAGAGTGATTACCACCTGTAATAACATCGGCACCTGCCGAATAAAGAGAATCGGCAGAAAAAGGTGTGATACCGTTGCCGTCGGCAGAATTTTCACCGTTTACAATGATGCAGTCAATGTTTTCGTCACGTTTAAACTTGGGCAAAACGCGTTTTAAATATTCGCAACCAATGCTGCCGCAAACGTCGCCGATACACAAAATCTTCATAGAAAATCGCCTCAAACATATATCACTTAATCAATTTATTATATCATAAAGGTTGCTTTTTTTCAATCTTTTTTCGGTTTTTCGGCAAAACAAGACCGACAAAAACACTAAAACACTAACAAATCGCTTTAAACCGAAGTGTTAGACCGTATTATACTACCGAAGCGGGAATTTTTCAATAATATATTTGTACTGAAAATGTTAAATATCAATTGCATTTGTTGTAAATATGTGTTAATATATATTGAATAATTGTGTAATTGCAACCGATTGGAGTTGTTATGATGGATAATAGACCTATTGGTGTTTTCGACTCGGGACTTGGCGGTCTTTCGGTAATAAAAGAACTGAACCGCGTTTTGCCTAATGAAAACTTCGTTTATTTTGGTGATACAGGCCGTGTGCCTTATGGTACCAAAAGTGCCGAAACCGTTAAACGCTATGCCGCACAGGATGAAAGATTTTTGTTGTCGCACGATGTAAAAATGATAATCGCTGCTTGCGGTACTGTAAGCTCGGTTGCGGGCGATTTGGGCTCGGCTTTGCCGGTGCCCTATATCGAGGTGGTTACACCGGCTGCCGAGGCTGCGGTTAAAGCAACTAAAAACGGTAAGGTTGGAGTTTTGGGAACAGCCGCCACCGTTAACAGCAATTCTTATAAGAATAAGATGCTTGAATTAAATTCGAATTTAGAGATAATTCAAACGGCGTGTCCTTTGTTTGTTCAGCTTGTTGAGGTTGGTTGGATCGACCGAAACGATGCTGTCACCGTCAAAACTGCCGAGCGTTATCTTGAAAATATGAAAAAAGCAGGTGTGGATACAATCATTTTGGGTTGCACTCATTTCCCTGCAATAAAGGATATAATTGCCGACGTGATGGGTGAGGGAGTCACCTTGATAAACTCGGGTGAGCAAGCAGCTCTTAAAGCTGCCGAGCATTTGCGACGATGCGATGCGTTGGGAAGTGGTGGAAACAAAAAATTCTTTGTATCCGACCGTGTTCAGTCGTTCTCCGAAATTGCAGGCATTCTTTTAGGCTCGGATATCGGGGATAACGTTGAGCAGATAAACATTGAGGGATATTAAATGAAAGAAGTTTTAATTGAAATAAAGGGCAAGCAAATGGTGGATGGCGATAGTGATACAATAGAGCTTACTACCGTTGGCAAAATGGATACAGTCGGTGATAAAACCTATATCAGATACGATGATAGTGCCGCCACAGCAACCGACAGTATCGCCTGTATGATAAAGTACGACCCTAAAGATAATTCGGTTATAATGCAGCGTTCAGGTACGCTTAACAGCCGAATGTATATCAAAAAAGGTCAAAGACACATCTGCCATTACGAAACGGGTCAAGGTGTGCTTACGATGGGTATATTCGGTGAGGACGTTGATGCAAAGCTTAACATGAACGGCGGAAAGCTAAAGCTTAGTTACACCATCGACGTGAATTATGGACTTATGAGTAGAAACGAAGTTGAAATCAACGTAAAAGAGGTATAAAAAATGTCTAAGATAGTAAAAGAAACAAGAGAAAGTATCAAAAGTTTGATTATGTCAGCCGCTAAAATGGCTATTGCCAACGGCGAGCTTAACGAAGCAGAACTTAGTGATTTTAATGTTGAGGTTCCTGCAGATCGTTCGCACGGTGATTTTGCAGTTAATGCCGCACTTGTTTGGACAAAAGCGTTCCGCACTAACCCCAGAATGATTGCTGAAAAAATAGTTGCAAACTGCTCGTTCGACGGCACTTATATCGAAAAGGCTGAAATTGCAGGTCCCGGTTTTATCAACCTTTTCCTTGCCGATAAATACTATGCCGCTATTGTAAACGATGTTTTGTCAAAGGGCGAAAATTACGGTCGTTCCGATATGGGAGCAGGTAAAAAAGTTATGGTAGAGTTTGTTTCTGCCAACCCCACGGGCCCCATGCACATCGGCAACGCTCGTGGTGGCGCTTTGGGTGATTGTCTTGCCGCTGTTCTCGATATGGCTGGCTATGACGTTACAAGAGAATTTTACGTAAACGATGCAGGTAACCAGATTGCCAAGTTCGGCGCTTCTTTGGAAGCACGATATTTGCAAATTTTTAAGCCCGAAACCGAGTTCCCCGAGGACGGTTATCATGGCGCAGATATCATCGAGCGTGCGGGTGAGTTTGCAAAGATTTACGGTGACAGTTATCTTAGCAAAAGTGAAGAAGAACGCAGACAAGCTTTGGTTGATTATGCACTTCCTCTTAATATCGAGGGGCTTCGTACCGACCTTTCAACCTACCGCATCAACTATGATGTATGGTTTAAAGAATCCTCACTTTACGAGTCGGGTGCTATCACCAAAATCGTTGATATTTTGAAGTCTAAAGGTCTTACCTATGAAAAAGACGATGCCGTTTGGTACAAGGCTACCGATTTCGGCGGTGAGAAGGACGAGGTTCTTATCCGTGCAAACGGCAATCCCACCTATTTTGCAGGTGATATTGCTTATCATTACAATAAGTTTGCAACCCGTGGATATGATAAGGTTATCAACATTTGGGGTGCCGACCACCATGGTCACGTTGCCCGTCTTAAAGGCGCTATGGATGCAGTTGGCCTTGACGGCAAAAAGTTAGACGTTGTGTTGATGCAGCTTGTACGCCTTGTTCGTAACGGCGAGGTTGTAAGGGTTTCAAAGAGAACCGGTAAATCCATAACACTTAAAACCTTGCTTGACGAGGTGCCTTTGGATGCCGCAAGATTTATCTTCAACTCCAAAGAACCTAACACCCATCTTGAATTTGACCTTGATTTGGCTGTTGAACAATCAAGCCAAAACCCCGTTTACTATGTTCAGTATGCTTATGCCAGAATTTGCAGTATTTTGCGCAACTTAAAAGCAGAGGGTATTGAGCCCAAGGCTTGCGACGAAGCAACCCTTTGCAAGCTTACCGCTTCTGAAGAAAGAGAACTTATCCGTCATATTTCCGAGTTTACAGGTGAAATCGAGGCTTCGGCAAAATCTTACGATTCGGCACGTATTACAAGATACGTATTCGAGCTGGCAACTCTCTTCCATAAGTTCTACAACGCTTGCCGTGTAAGGATAGAGGATGAAGATCTTATGCAGGCAAGAATTTCACTTTGTGTTGCCGCTAAAACCACCATTGCTAATGTTCTTGCAATGTTAAAAATCGATGCTCCGGAAAGTATGTAAGAGGTGTTTTTATGATTTATAAAAAAGTACAACTGACTAATGACCCCGAGGTTTATTTAGAGGTATTTGTTTCCAATACCACCAACTATAAAAGAGATGCTTTGCTTGTTCTTCCGGGTGGCGGATACCAAAGCATTTGTGACGACCGTGAGGGTGAACCGGTTGCATTGGCTTTTATGCAGCATGGTGTAAACGCGTTTGTTTTGCATTATTCTATAAATGAAAAGGCACGTGTATCAAAGCCTATTATCGAGGCTTCCTTGGCAATAAAACATATTAAAGATAACGCCGAGGAATATAAAGTTAATAAAGACCGCGTTTTTGTAACAGGCTTCTCGGCAGGTGGACATCTTTGCACTTCTCTTGGTGTGCTTTGGCATTTGCCCGAAATATATGAAGTAACGGGTATGGAGTATGGTTATAATAAGCCTTACGGTATAATTCCCGTTTATCCTGTTATATCATCCGACAAAGAATTCGGTCACCGTTTATCATTGTATAATCTTTTGGGAAGAGATCTTCCCGAAGAGAACTACGAGTGCTATTCACTTGAAAAGCAGGTTGATGAAAGAAGTGTGCCTGCGTTTATCGTTCACACAGCCGATGATGAAATTGTGAATGTACGCCATTCTTTAAGCCTTGCAACAGCTTATGCTAACAATAAAATTCCGTTTGAAGTGCATGTTTTTAAATCTGCGCCTCACGGAATGTCGATTTCAAAGAAAGTTACCGCAACCGGCAATCCTTTGTATGTTAATTCTCATAATGCAAAATGGGTTGAGCTAGCAGCAGAATGGATGGAAAACTTATGACTGAGCGAATTCAAAAAACCATAAACGCTTTAAAATCCAATCACATGGACGTGTATTTTTGCGAAACCGGAGCTGAAGCCAAAGAAAAGGCCATGTCGCTTATCGAAAAAGGCTCAACCGTTGCAATCGGCGGTTCGGTCACAGTATCTTCTTTGGGTATTTTGGATGAGCTTAGAAGCGGTGAGTATAACTTTATTGACCGCCATTTGGCTAAAACTCCCGAGGAGTTAAAAGAGGTTTTTAGAAAAAGTTTTTTTGCTGACAGCTATATTTGTTCAACCAACGCAATAACCGTAAACGGTGAACTTTATAATGTTGACGGCACAGGCAACCGCGTTGCTTGTATGCTTTATGGTCCCGATAGCGTTGTTATTGTTGCGGGCGTTAATAAGATTGTCGATAACCTTGATGAAGCGTTTGTGCGTCTTAAAAAAATAGCAGGTCCACTTAATTGCAAGCGTCTTAACAAAAACACCTATTGTCAAAGATTAGGTGAATGTGTTGCTTTTTCAAATGGTAAAGAACATGAAATGACCTCGGCTTGCAAATCACCCGACCGTATCTGCCGTGACTTTGTTGTTATGTCCGAGCAGGTTCAAAAGGGCAGAATTAAGATTGTTTTGGTTAATGAAGATTTAGGTTATTAAGGTGAAACTATGCGTGAAGATATTACAAGTATTCCTATAAGTGAAGTCTTTGAGCCTAAAGAGGGTTGTCCCGTTTGCCGACTTCGTGATATGCTTGAAGAACG
>JAZNEE010000150.1:0-2255 GCA_045588405.1 Acutalibacteraceae bacterium | reverse complement strand
TTGATTATAAGTTTATATCTATATTTGTTATTGACCTTAACAACAGATGCTGTTGTTGGGCCTAAAACAATGGTTTTAACCGAACTATAGTCATTGGTTAGAGATGTTTTTAAAATATTCAGAAATTCAAAAGCCGCTTTTTCGGTAAGGCTTCGATCTTCACCCAAGAAGCCTACCGAGGCAATATCGCAATAAGGCGGATATGTGAGCAACTTACGGCTTAAAATTTCAGATTCATAAAAAGTTTCATAATCCTGTGCTGCCGCAACAGAAATGAGTTTACTTTCGGGGTTGTTTGTTTGAATAACAGCAGTTCCGTGGTCATCACCACGACCCGAACGACCAACAACCTGAGTCAGCAAAGAAAAAGTACGCTCATAGCTTCTGAAATCACTGCTGTTCATAGATGAATCTGCATTCATAACGCCAACAACGGTAACTTTGGGGAAATTAAGACCTTTTGCTACCATTTGAGTACCCAAAAGTATATCAAAATCACCATCTGCAAAGCTTTTTAGATGCTTTTCGTAATCTTGTCTGGTCATTGTGCTATCGGCATCCATACGCAAAATTTTAGCTTCAGGAAATAAATTTCCTAGTTCTTCTTCCGCTTTTTGTGTGCCAACACCGGTATACTTCATACTTTCGCAGCCGCAAACAGGACATTTTGCAGCATAAGGCACCGACTTTCCGCAATAATGACACATAAGTCTATTATTGGCAGCATGATAGGTCATTGAAATACTGCAGTTATCACAAGTAACAACGTTACCGCAAGACGGACACGAAATATACGTATTAAAACCGCGACGATTAAGCAAAAGTATTGCTTGATGACCTGTTTTCAATGCCTCTAAAACACGTTCATATAAAAGATTGCTGATAATACCGCTGTTGCCGTTATGCACTTCGCTTCGCATATCAACAACCTCAACATCGGGCAATTCGGCATTACCAAAACGTTTATCTAACTTGACAAGCTTATACTTCCCTGCTTTTGCCAAGGAATAGCTTTCGATTGAAGGTGTTGCCGAAGACAAAACAACAAGTCCTTTGCTTAAAGCTATTCTATATCTTGCGATATCACGCGCGTGAAAATGCGGTGACATTTCCGACTTATAGGAATGCTCGTGTTCCTCGTCAAGAATAATCAAACCAACGTCGTCAAAAGGTGCAAAAACGGCCGAGCGAGTGCCAACAGCAATGATAGCCTCACCACGCTTTACCCTCTTCCATTCATCAAGTCTTTGTCCTTGAGACATAGCACTATGGAAAACGGCAACCTTATCACCGAATCGTTTATGAAAAACACCAAGTGTTTGAGGAGTTAATGCAATTTCGGGCACCATAACGATAACGCCGCGACCCGAAGTCGCAACCTTTTCACAAAGCTTTAAGAAAACTTGTGTTTTGCCCGAACCGGTTACACCATAAAGCAGAGCTGTTTCTCCAACATCTGATTTATATGATTCGAAAAGTGATTTAAAAGCAACGTTTTGTGCATCGGTCAGTTTGATTTCATTGGGTTTAGAAGCAGATACGTTGTCATAGGGGTTTCTGTAATACTCTTGCTCGAAAAATTCGACCAAGCCTTTTTTAGAAAGTCCGTTAAGCACGGCAACAGTCGATCCCGAAAAATAACAAAACTCTTTTACCGAACAACATCCAATGTCATAAAGCAAAGCTAAAGCCTGCTTTTGTTTTGGGGTTAGTTTTAGCGCAGAAGTGTCATTTGAAAGTTCGGTAAGTTTTACCATCTTTTGTGAAGCGTCACCAACACCACGTACTGCATCACCCGACCGTTGCAAAACACCCTTTTGAACAAGTTTTTCAAGGAAATTGCAATCTTTATTAAGACCCAATGCAGTATAAACCGTTTCCTTAGAAACGGGTGCATTAACTGACTTTATAAAATCAACAATTTCTTTTAGTTCTGTAGAAAGATTGTCATAAACAACGTCGGCAGATTCGGTTAAAGCATAGGTTGATTTAACCTTGAAATTAATACCCGGTGGCAACAATACTCTAATAGCATTATACCAAGTACAAAACGTCTGGTCCTTAATAAATTTAGCAAGTTTTAGCATATCTTCATTTAAAACAGGCTTTTCATCAAGAACAGCAATCACATATTTCATCCTCTTTAAAGAAGCATCTTCAGAGAATGACAAAATGATACCCGTTTTTCTTAAATTACCATTACCAAAAGGCACCAAAACACGACATCCGGGTTTGGCTTTTTGAGCCAAAAAATC
>JAZNEE010000149.1:0-2144 GCA_045588405.1 Acutalibacteraceae bacterium | reverse complement strand
ATGATGGAGGAATAAAAATGTTTTATAGAAGTACAAGAGATGCATCGGTAAAGGTTACCTCTGCCATGGCTATTTCACAGGGCATTTCGGAGGATGGAGGTCTTTTCGTTCCCGAAACCATACCTTCTCTGTCAAGTGATGATTTTAAAGCACTTTGCAAGATGGATTATATCGGTCGAGCAAAGTCTGTTTTGGGTAGATTTCTTGATGATTTTACCGAGGAAGAGCTTGATTATTGCGTGAATGGTGCATATAAAGGCACCTTTGATAACGAGCAGCCTGCACCTCTTAAAAAACTTGATGACGGAAAATATATTTTGGAACTTTGGCATGGTCCTACTTGTGCTTTTAAAGACCTTGCTTTGCAGATTCTTCCTTTCTTGCTCACAACTGCTGCTAAAAAGGTTGGCAAGGGCAAGACGGTTATTCTCGTTGCCACTTCGGGTGACACCGGTAAAGCTGCTTTGGAGGGCTTCTGCGACGTTGATAACACCGAAATTATTGTATTTTATCCCAATAACGGCGTAAGTCCTATGCAGAAATTGCAGATGGATACTCAAAAGGGTAACAATGTTCATGTTTGTGCTATCGAAGGCAACTTTGACGATGCTCAGAGCGGTGTTAAAAAGATTTTCACCGATTCCGATATTAAAGCAAAATTAAAAGCAAACGGAATGGAATTTTCGAGCGCAAACTCCATTAACTGGGGTCGACTTGTTCCACAGATTGTTTATTATGTATCAACCTATTGCGACCTTTTAAATGCAGGTGAAAACCTTAATAAAGGCTTTGACGTTGTTGTTCCCACCGGTAACTTTGGTAACATTCTTGCCGCTTATTATGCAAAATGCATGGGTGTTCCCGTAAATTGCTTGGTTTGTGCTTCAAACATCAACAATATTCTCACAGACTTTATCAAAACAGGCGTTTATGACCGTAACAGAAAATTCTTCACAACTGCATCGCCTTCAATGGATATTCTCATTTCAAGCAACTTGGAGCGTATGATTTACCATTTGGGTGGCAACGATGCCGAATATTCTGCAAATCTTCAGGCAAGCCTTGCAAAAGACGGAAAATATACCGTTGATGCCGAAATCCTTTCAAAGCTTCAAGAGATTTACTGTGGTGGATTCTGTGATGATGAAGGCACATTAAAAACCATTAAGAATATTTTTGATAAATATGGTTATCTTTGCGTTACCCATACCGCAGTTGCTTTGTCGGTACTTTCTGATTATGAAAAAACAGCTGAAAAACGCCCTGTGGTTGTTGCTTCAACAGCAAGCCCTTATAAGTTCTCGGCAAGCGTTTTAAAGGCTGTTGCACCTGAAAAATGCTCTGATGATGAATTCTCTATGGTTAAGGCTTTGGAGGATGCAACCGGCACAACTGCTCCTGCTCCTATTGCTGCACTTAACGGTGCGGTTCCCAGATTTAATAACGTTTGTGAAAAGCAGGATATGGCCGATACAGTAATGAAATTTCTTGGAATTTAAGTAAAGTTAACGGGACCACAAATGCGGTCCCGTTTAATGAATTTACGGCTTATTTCTGTTCAAATGTGCCGCAAGCGGTATCGCCGCTTTTGGTTGCGTTGTGGGGAACAACGTGAATGCAACCTGCATCGCAGCAGTTGTCCATAGTGTGATAACGGCAGTTTTGAACTTCACATTTAATTCCGCTTATTTTACATCCGCATTTTTCGTTCATAATTAAAATTCTTCCTTTCTTTTTGTTCCGATATTTCGGACAGTAATATTGTTTGCTTTATCTCAAAAAATAAACTTAATAAATTTTAGCAAAAAGAGGTGACAGTGAATGGCGCTGTTTACAATTTCCGACCTGCATCTTTCGCTGTCGGAGGATAAACCCATGGACGTTTTCTATGGGTGGGATAACTATGTTGAACGCTTGAAGGCAAATTGGGAAAGACTGGTTGGCGTTAATGATACAGTTGTAATTCCCGGTGATATTTCTTGGGCATTAAAGCTTGAGGATTCTTTGGCTGATTTAAAATTTATCGATGCCTTGCCCGGTAAAAAGATTATTTTAAAAGGTAATCACGATTTATGGTGGGCAACCATGAAAAAATTAACCGATTTTTTCAAAAAATATGAAATCAAAACAATAACCCCTGTTTT
>JAZNEE010000148.1:0-17610 GCA_045588405.1 Acutalibacteraceae bacterium | reverse complement strand
TGTGTAGAGCTGAACATTGTTCTTTGCAATGTAGCGCTTTGCCTCTGCGGGCATCTTTGCGCTGATTTCGTCAGCAGACCACTGGCAGTTTACAAGGAATACACCGCCGGGCTTAACGTCGTTGACCATCTTGTAGCCCTTCTCAACATAAGAGGGGTTGGGGCAAGCAACGAAGTCAGCCTTGTTGATGTAGTAGGGGCTCTTGATGGGCTTATCACCGAAACGAAGGTGAGAAACCGTGATACCGCCTGTCTTCTTTGAGTCATACTGGAAGTATGCCTGAACATACTTATCTGTATGGTCACCGATGATCTTGATGGAGTTCTTGTTAGCACCGACAGTACCGTCGCCGCCGAGACCCCAGAACTTACACTCGATTGTGCCCTCAGCAGCTGTGTTGGGAGCTTCCTTCTCCTCGAGTGAAAGGTTTGTAACGTCATCGTTGATACCGAGAGTGAACTGAGCCTTAGGAGCATCTTTAGAAAGCTCGTTAAAGATAGCAAAAATGCTTGAAGGAGGAGTATCCTTAGAACCGAGACCGTAACGGCCGCCGATTACCTTAGCGCTAACGCCCTTAGAAGCAAGAGCAGTAACAACGTCGAGGTACAAAGGCTCGCCCAAAGAACCGGGCTCTTTAGTTCTGTCAAGAACAGCAATTTTCTTAGCAGTTGCAGGGATAGCCTCGATAAGCTTGTCTGCACAGAAAGGACGATACAAACGAACCTTAATAAGACCAACCTTTTCGCCTGCAGCAGTCATGTAGTCAATAACTTCTTCTGCAACGTCGCAGATAGAACCCATTGCTACGATAACGCGATCTGCATCGGGAGCACCATAGTAGTTGAAGAGTTTGTAATCGGTACCAAGCTTAGCATTAACCTTGTCCATATATTCTTCAACAATTGCGGGAAGCTTGTCATAGTATTCGTTACATGCTTCTCTGTGCTGGAAGAAAATGTCACCATTTTCGTGAGAACCACGCATTACGGGACGCTCAGGGTTGAGAGCTCTCTTTCTGAAAGCTGCAACTGCGTCCATATCGCACATTTCTTTAAGATCTTCGTAGTCCCAAATTTCGATCTTCTGAAGTTCGTGAGAAGTACGGAAACCGTCGAAGAAGTTGATGAAAGGAACGCGACCTTTAATAGTAGCCAAGTGAGCAACAGCACCAAGGTCCATAACTTCCTGAGTATTGGTCTCAGCAAGCATAGCAAAACCGGTCTGACGGCAGGCATAAACGTCGGAATGGTCACCGAAAATGTTAAGAGCCTGAGAAGCTACGCAACGAGCCGATACGTGAAATACGGAAGGCAACAACTCACCTGCGATTTTGTACATATTGGGGATCATCAAAAGAAGACCCTGAGAAGCGGTGTAGGTGGTGGTAAGAGCACCTGCGTTCAAGGAACCGTGAACGGTACCTGCTGCACCTGCTTCAGACTGCATCTCGGAAACCTTAACGGTAGTGCCGAAGATGTTCTTGAGACCTTGAGCTGACCACTGGTCAACATAGTCTGCCATAGGGCTGGACGGTGTGATAGGATAAATACCTGCTACTTCGGTAAACGCATAGGAAACGTGAGCAGCGGCATTGTTACCGTCCATGGTTTTCATTTTTCTTGCCATGGGAAAATTCCTCCTTATATAAATATAAAGTTTAACAAAATTTGTATGGCGGACAGAAAGCCACCTTTCTATTCGCGTACACTATATAATATAACACCTTTTGCCTATGAAGTAAATAGCATTTGTTAAAAAATTCTCAAATTTTTGCTCGAATTTGATTATTTTTTCATCATTTAACGCTTCAAACCGTCTTCGGGTGCTTTATCAACCGATAATTCCTTCAAAACTTTGACGGTTATAGGCACTGCAAGAGCAAACGCCAACAAATCGGCAACAGGCTGTGCCAACTGAACACCTGTAAGTCCCAACATAAGCGGCAAAAGCAAAACTGCAGGGATAAACATTAATCCCTGACGGGAAACCGCAAGCATTGTAGCACTAAAAACTCTTCCCATTGTCTGCAACATCATATTGCTCATAACAACCCACGACATAAGCGGGAATGTAATAATCTGAGCTCGCATAGCAAAGGTGCCTATTTCCATTGCTATTGGATCGTTGCCTCTGAAAAGTGATAAAATATCGTCGGCGAAAACAAAAGCGGGAACGGCAATTATAATAAGAAAAGCAAACGACACTCTAACGCAGAAATTGAAGGCTTTTTTAACTCGGGTATAAAGACCTGCTCCGTAATTAAAACCGCAAACGGGTTGGAAGCCTTGGCCAAAACCGATAAGAGCCGATGAGGCGAACAGCATTATTTTGGAAACGACCGACATTGCGGCAACGGCCGAATCGGCGGCACCAACGGTGTGAGCAAACGCTGCAGCGCCAAAAACACCTGCCATATTGTTTAGGCAAGCGGTGGAAATACTTGCCAAACCTTGACGTCCCAAGGAAGGTAATCCACCTCTTACAATTTCCCCTGCCGTGAATTTATCGAATCGAACCTTTTTAACGCTCATCTTCACACAGTCACTACGGCTGACACCGATGATAAGCAAAATAAGGCTTACTGCCTGACCTATTATTGTTGCCAAAGCAGCACCGATAACTTCCCAACCAAAAGCCAGGATAAACAAAGCATCGAGTCCGATATTAAGCACAGCACCCGTTGTTATTCCAACCATTGCATAGGTTGCGTTGCCTTGAAAACGCATTTGGTTGTTAAGCACCATAGCCGCCATATTTATCGGCGCACCAACAAGTATTATTCTCATATATTGCGCGGCATAATCGCAACTATACTCGGTTGCACCCAAAAGCATCGCAAGGTCCTTTGCGAATATTATACCAAAAAGCATAATCACAAAGCCTGTGATTATAGAATAAACAAAGCCGGAGGAAGCAACCTTGGTTGCCGATTCGGTATCCTGCTTGCCGAGTGCACGGGAAACAAAATTTCCCGAGCCGTGGCCGAAGAAAAATCCAAAAGCTTGAATAATAGCCATAACAGGTAATGCAACACCAACTGCAGCCTGAGCTCTTGTTTGCATTGCTGCCTGCACCGATTCTTCAAGTCCCGCACCTATTTTACCGACAAAATAGGTGTCAGCCATATTATAAAAAGTGGTGACAAGCATACTGAGAATGGTTGGAACAGCCAATTTGCAAATGAGTTTTTCAACCGGCTCGGTGGTCATTTTAACAAATTTTTGTTCTCTTGCATCCAGTTTCTTTTCGCTCAAAATTCCAACCTCCTCTATTTAAAATTAGACATCAGATATTTCACAACGCCGTCGTTATCGTTGGTATCAATAATCAAATCTGCAACTGCTTTTGCTTCGGGTCTTGCATTGCCAACGGCAATTCCGATATCAGCCGATTTCAGCATTTCAACGTCGTTAGCGTTATCTCCAAAAGCCACAACTCGGTCAAAGCCATAAAGTTTTTTGAGGCGCTCGATAGCGTTTTGCTTGCCTGCCTCGTCGGAATAGACCTCGATAAAATATTTATCACCGCTGTAAACGTCGAAATAATAAGAATATTTAATACCTTCTATACTATCAAGGTTTTTGGCAACCTTGTCCATCGTTTCTTTGCAATCAATACCGTTTATATACACGGTATCGTTGCCGACGTTATGGGTTTGCACCTGCTCAAAGCGGTGATATTTCTTTTTTCGTTTTTCTATGAAATCCTTTTCATAGTCGTTCTTAATTTCGGTATATTCGGCGTTGATATGACCGTCAAAGGTAAAAACAATAGGAGGTCTTTCGGCACACCTAAAAGCCTCGATTACTTGTTTTGCCTTCGCACTATCCATTTTGCAAACGTGACGTTGCTCATAACTTTTAAGGTCGGTCAAAAACACACCGTTCATCATTACACCGGGGATTTTTGTGTTAAACCCCTCAACAAGACCTGCCGCTGAAGAGATAGATCGTGCAGTTGCGACTGTGAAATTGAGTCCTTTTTCTATCAATGCATTTATGCCGTTTACCGTAAATTCTGACGGATGACCGTCGGACCTTAGCAACGTGCCGTCCATATCGGTTATATAAAGCGTTTTCATTGAGCATTCTCCAATTCAGCACCCAAACGCTCCCATTCAAGCATTTGTCTTTCCAACTCCGCTTCTAATTCGGCCGCCTTGCTTGTAAGCTCGGAAACCTTTACATAGTCGGCCGAAACCTCAGGATCAATAAGTTGCTCGTTTAATAGTGACAACTCTTGCTCGAGATTTTCTATTTCCTTTTCGCATTTTGAAAAAGCCGTTTTGAGTTTTCTTAAATTTGCGGCATCCTGTTTTTTCTTCAAATAAAGATTTTTGTTTTCGGAATTTTCTTTTTTTGCCGTAACCGTTTCGGGTATGACGCGGTTTTCAATATATTCATCATATCCACCTTCTTGGATTTTAACCTCACCGTTTTCAAAATAAAGTATGGTCGATGCCAAACGGTTTATAAAATAACGGTCGTGCGAAACACAGATTAAAGTGCCCTCGTAACCATCAAGTGCCTCTTCTAAAATCTCGCGCGATTCCAAATCAAGATGGTTGGTGGGCTCGTCCAAGAAAAGAAGGTTATCGTGACGAAGCATTAGTTTACATAATACCACTCTTGCCCTTTCGCCACCCGAAAGCGTTTCGATATCGCGGAACACCTCGTCCCCTTTAAAGAGGAACAAGGCCAAGGCGCCTCTGAGTGCCGCATCGCCAAGCTGTGGGTAGCTGTCGCGAAGCTCACCAAAAACGGTGTTTTTAAGGTTTAAATCACGCTGATGCTGATCAAAATATCCTGCCTTAACTCCCACCCCGTAATTAACCAAAGTTTTATCAAGAAGTTGACGAAGAAGGGTTGTTTTTCCGCAACCGTTGGGTCCGATTATAAAAATTCTGTCTCCACGACGTACCTTTAAAGAAACGTTCGAATAAAGCACTCTCTCGTCGTATTTTGTCGAAAGTCCCTCGGCATTCAGCACCTCGTCACCGCTTCTACTTCCCGCTGTGAAAGAAAGCGTCATGTTTTGCATTTCGCTTTCGGGAATTTCAAGGTCGGCAAGCAATCTGTCAATCATCTTTTGCTTGTTTTCGGCAGTCTTTATATTCTTTTCGCGGTTCCAACGCTTTTGCTGTTCGATGATTTTTTCAATTCGTTGAACCTCGCGCATTGTGTTGTCGAAATTGCGCTGAATGGTAAGCTTGCGTTCATCTCTCACACGGCAATATTTGGTGTAGTTTCCGTCGCAAGAATAAAGCTTGTGATTGGAAAGTTCGAAAATTCGATTGGCAACACGGTCAAGAAAATAACGGTCGTGCGAAATTATCATAACCGCGGCAGATGTTGACTTGATGTAACCGTCAAGCCACTCGATAGCGTCAATGTCAAGATGGTTGGTAGGCTCGTCCAAAAGCATAACGTCGGGCTCAGACAAAAGAAGTTTACATAATTCCACTTTTGAGCGTTGGCCTCCCGAAAGCACGGCAACCGACAAAGCCTGTTCTTCATCGCTCAAACCCAGTCCTTTAAGTGCTGATCGAGTACGCGCACGAAAAGTGAGACCACCTTTTCGCTCAAATTCCTCCTGCAACAAATGTTGCTTTTCAATAAGCAAATCAGAGGTCACACTCTGCAACTCGGTATTAACGTTTTCAATTTCAGCTTCAAGGCTCAAAAGGTCTGAAAAAACTGAAAGGGCTTCGTTATAGGCGGTTTTTTGCGAGCCTCCGCAAGCATGCTGATTAAGCACACCTACAGTCACACCGCTACGGCGAACAACACCGCCTGCATCGGGCAATTCCTCACCCGAAATGATGCGGAAAAGCGTTGTTTTTCCACAACCGTTACCACCGATTATTCCTATTATATCCCCTTGCTCAACATTGAATGCAACATCGCTGAAAAGCAGGTTATCACCAAAAGATTTTTCAAGTGAGCTTGCGCTTAATAACAAAACCATTCCTCCAAACAGGAAAATAGAACTTTACATTTCATTATACCACTTTTTAAGGGGTTTGAAAAGGAAATTTTTATATATTTTTAGTGTGTGAAGCGCGAATTTTTATGTAATAAAGAAAAATTTTAAAAATGATACAATTTTTCAAAAGAAATATTTTACATTAGAAAAGTTTTGTGTTACAATATCGACATAAAAAATAAAATTTAGGAGTGTTTTTCAATGAAGAAGCTTTATGAAGGCAAAACAAAAGACGTTTACCAGCTTGAAAACGGCAACGTATTGCTCAAATTTAAGGACGATTGCACCGGTAAAGACGGCGTTTTTGATCCGGGTGAGAATGCAGTAGGTCTCACAATTGAGGGTATCGGCAAAGCAAACCTTGAAACTTCTGTTTACTACTTCGAACTTCTCAAAAAAGCAGGCGTTAAGACTCATTATGTAAGTGCAGATCTTGACAACGCTACTATGGAAGTTCTTTCGGCTGAGTGCTTCGGTAAAGCTCAGGGTGGTAACGGCCTTGAAGTTATTTGCCGTTTGGTTGCTACCGGCAGCTTTATTCGCAGATATGGCGAGTACATTAAAGACGGCACCGTTTTGGAGGGTGGCTACGTTGAATGCACCTTCAAGAACGATGAAAAGGGCGATCCCCTTGTTACCGGTGAAGGTCTCGCAGCATTGGGCGTTATGACTCCCGAAATGTTCCAAAGCATGAAGGAACAGACCCTTAAGATTACCAAGGTTGTTGCAGACGATCTTAAGACTATCGGTCTTGACCTTTGGGACATCAAGTTTGAGTTTGGTTATCACAACGGCGAGGTTGTTCTTATCGACGAAATCGCTTCGGGTAACATGCGTGTTTACAAAGACGGCGTTATTGTTAACCCTGTTGAGCTTACCAAGCTTATCAACAATCGTTAATTTAACTTATACTAAAAAAATTAAACCGCCGAGTTTTCACTCGGCGGTTTTGTTATGCTTATAAAATTATAGCGGATATGCCACTGTACCACCGGCAAGGAAATTGCTGAAATTGGTGGTAATATCGGTCACGCTGGATTTGAGAACCTCACCAAGCGGTACTCCGTCAACCCAAGCAATATAGTGATACGGGTCATCGTCCATAACCGTGAATTCGACAACCTTGTCGGGATAATCTTCAATATAATTGAATTTAACGCTCAACACAACATCGCCTTTTTCGGCTTCGGTTGTGAAGGACACTAATGACAACAACAAAACACGCTGATACAAAGCCTTGAACGAATCGGTGTTCACAGTCTTTCCCTCGTGTTTTACAACGGTGTCATAAGCATCGGTTGTGCCTTCACGCAAGGTGTGGATAAGCTTATAGTCATGTTTTTTACCATCGATTTCAAACTGCAGGTTTTCGATGGTATAAATGTTTTCCATAATGAAATCGCTATTGAACATTTTGGTAATATCGTCTGTTATGAAACCAAAGGTTTCTACATCGACGCAGTAAATCTGCTCCTTACCATCGACCATAACGCTGAGCCCTGAGGAATTTTCTTCCACAATGCCACCAACAGTAAGTTTAAACTTATAGTCCCCGATTTTAAGTTCGATAACGCACTTTGGATTGTCAAATCCGCAAATCTTCTTGTTTTCCTCGGTAGCCTTAAAGCTGTAAAGGTCGGTAGCGTGCAAGCCTTCGGAAGCAAACTTAATTATGTTCTCCAAAAAAGTCTCATCAGCAGGGCGCTTATACGGTGACAACATTTCATAAGGCATATAGTCTGCTGAAACACCCTTGCTCATGCCGAATTTGATTTCTTTTCCGCCAACCATACTTCCCGAAATCTTGATTGAATCAAATCTTGAAAGCTCGTTTTGGGTAAAATACTTTTTGTTGCTCTCGTTCTGTTTGATGGGATGTATCATATCAAGATCGGCAAAGTCGGAAGGAAGATAGTCGTAATTTTTAATATAGTTTGCCGAAACAATGTAGACTGTGTCGTTTCCAATGCCACGTACCGTCAAATAGTTTGCGTCACGCGATGGGGTTTGACGTCCAACAAGCACCTCAATGGGTTCCTCACGGTCGGTGAAGGTTACATAAAAAGCGCGAGTGGGTTTTTCATAATCGATACCATAAGCCTTATGATATTCCTCAACCGTTGCATAGGTGTTTTCCATAGCAGCGCTTGCATAAATGTTCATGCAAAGTCCCAAATGTTCGTACAAGGAATCGGTCAAAGTTACATCGGACTTTAAACCCGGAATATACCATTTAATGCACTCGGCATCCTTGTTATTAACCTTGACTTTTTCTTTGTAAGGCATAATGGAATATTCATCGCGACTGTTGAATATTCCTGCACCCTCAAGGTTAATAGAAGTGAGCAATTCGTTGTCGCCTGATTTAACGGTGGTTTCCTTAACATAGTTGCTGTATTTAAGCACCTCGATTGATACTTTTTCAATCGACTCCAAAGCCGAAGGAGTTCCCTCGGTGTTTTTAGGAATGAGCTTTACCACAACAAGCGACGTGACGACAAGGTGGACGCAAAGCAACACTGCAATAATGCAAATAAACACACGCTTTTTCCAGCCATTTTTCACAGGCTTCTTGGTGTTGTATTCGTGCTTTACAAAAATAGTGGAGCCTTCGGTTTCAAACTTAACTTCGGGCTTATCAGTTTCATTCTCAGAAGTTTCTAAAACAGTATTGGAAAGTTCTTCTTCGGGTGACTTGATTAAATTTTCTTTATTGTCATCCATAAACGGGTTTCTCCTATAATTTTAAGTTAATGACGAAACGGTTTGCCCGTTTCGTCATTTTTTGGCATCATTTTCTCTTTCTTACTATCCAAACGGTGATACCGGTTGCCAAAAGTGCAACAGGAATAACAGCCATGAATATAATCTTTACAACAAGCTGATTATCCTCGGTTGTGATAAATTTCTCGTTAGTGATAACCTTTGCTGCAAAGTTGAAGGGGTTATCGCTCATACCCGATGAAGAGTTGAAAATATCAAGAACAAAACGGTCGTTGATAACTGCCGAATAGTTGGCAACCCACTCGTTGGCAATAAACTCGGTTGAAGCGAAGGCAACAACATAACTGGTTGAAAGCGTAAAGTTGTCCTGGGTCATCTCATCCTTGGAAAGCATAATGGTCGGATAAGCATCATACTTTGCTTTTTCACCGGGTTTCCAGGTTTTGGGATCTTCTCCAACCGGCATAATGGTAGTTGTACCATATCCTCCCGTACGCATAAGAATATCAACAGAACGAATATATGTTGCTGTAACGTTCTTATTGTTGGGCCAGAGAGTTGTCATAGGAACGGTGTTGCCAACTGCGAAATAGCCCTTTCCGTTGGCGTTTTTTGTGAAATCGGTACCGGTAGAAACATGTAAGAAATCAGTGGGATCACCGGTTTCATCCTGAATTACTCGGTTAGAATTGGCGCTTTCGTAAACAATACCGTCTTCAAAGCCAATACCCCAGTCTGCAAGCAAAGCACACATATTGGGCATCTTGTTTTTAACATCAATGCCGGCGAAATAGAACAGTGATTTGCCTTTTTTGCCACCGTTATCAAGAAAAGCCTCGATAACTTCATAATCGGCAGGACTTATATCCTTTGAACAACCCGCAAGAATGATGCCGTCATACTTATCAAAGTTTTCACTGTTAAGGGTTGTCGAAATCATACCCTCAACATAATCAAGCTCATAGTTGTTGGTTGTAAGAGTCTCTTTAAGATACTCATCAATAATAATGGCACTGTTATTAATAACAGGGAAATAGGTCACCGGAACAAAATATTTGGGGGTGGTTTCCGAAATTACCTTATAAATAGCGGCCGACAACATCTTTTCAATGTTGTTTTCAGTAACGGAATAACCTACGCCCATACCGTAAAGGGCAAAGTTTCCGTACATAAACGCATACTGTTGATATTGCTCGGTCATGGAATTACCTTCAAGAGTGTAGGTGTCTTCAAAAGGTATTGAGGTGCGTCTTGCAGTTTCCTTGCCATCGGCACCGACTGTAACACTTTCAACAAGAATGTCACCGGTTTTGAACTCGAGATGTTCGAACTCCGAAGTGATTATAGCACTTGAAGCCTCTTTCATATCAAGGAACTGCAAATTAATATTATCGTTATACATTGCATACTTGTTTAAAAGCTCAACAGTCTGAATAAAGTATTCAGCATTTGCCGAGTTATAGTCTACGAAGTATTTATCAGCAGCAAAATAACTCATATTATAGCTGCTGTCAGTTTCGCACTTATAATCCTCTTCGGTAAGACAAACATAAATATTAACTTTCTTTTCAACGCTTTTGATGAAGTCAATATTATCCTCGGTCATTGAGTGCTTTTTATCGCTTGTAAGGTCAAGCTCGATTGGATAACGCGCAGCCATAACGGTTGAGAACACGTTAATAAGCACAACGGCAACGATGAAGATAATCGATAAAATAACAGCATACACATTGCGCTTTAAAGCAATGGTGTTTTTAATTCCTACGCTCTTCTTAGGAGCATTTTCTTTATTTTTTTCTTTGGTCTTCTTTTTAAACATAAAGCTTTGCTCCTTTCATTAAGAGTAACGGCGTTTGTCGAGTACGCGGACGGTTAAGAAAACGAAAATGGCCGCAAAACCGACAAAGAACACAATGTTTGAATAATCAATAATACCTTGGGTGAAGGTCACATATCTTCCAACAAACGAAATCTTTTCAACAGCAAGGGTGACCCAGTTATTGTTAATAATGGCTGCAAGACTGTCGAGCGAATAGATAAGATAGGTGGCAGCAAAGCTACAAACCGCAGCAACAAGCTGATTCTCGGTGAGCGATGAAACAAAAATTCCGAGTGTTATAAGTGCACCGCCCATAAGTCCTATGCCGAGAATGTTGCCGACGTAAACAAGCCAGTTAACAGTAACACCTTCCTGGAAAGCTATGATAACCTGGAAAATAATGGTTACCGAATAGCTTAACATGAAAATCGCAAAGGTTGCGAGCAATTTACCAAACACAATTCCGTAAAGGCTTACGGGCGAGGTTATAAGAGCTTGGTCAACCTTTTGTCTGCGGTCTTCACTCATTGTTCTCATTGTGAGGAACGGAACCAGGAAGAAAACAAACATATACTGATTAAGGAAAACAGCGCTGATGTCGGTACTGCCACGGCTATACGTAGTGGCAAATGTCCAACCCTGGAAGAACATCATAATTGCAATAAAAAGATATCCAACAGGAGAAGTGAAATAAGATTTGAAATCTCTTTTAAAAATAGCTCTCATTTTTATTCTCCCTTCTCTTCATTCTTTTTGCCGAAAAGTTCTTGCTGTTCTTCTTCCGACATTTCGGTGAGACGCAAGAATATCTCTTCAAGAGTCATTTCGTTGGATTTCATCATAATAATTGCCCAACCACGTTCTGCAAGACGCTTGAAAATTTCTTTTCTCACATCGGCATCTTCACGAGGTTCAACAATATAATCGTTAGAGCCTTGCTCAACCGAACCCTTGCAGGTTACCGAAAGCACGTCAGGAATATTAGACAAGGTTTTTGAAACCTCGGTCATAGGACCTGCAACACGAACGGTAAGAGTACGGTCGTCCGACAAAGACTCACTCAAAGATTCAGGAGTATCGTCGGCAATAAGTCGACCGTGGTTGATAACTATGATTCGCTGGCAAACTGCCTGGATTTCAGACAAAATATGTGAACTTAAAATAACGGTGTGGTTTTTGCCAAGCTCGGTAATAAGTCTGCGGATTTCTTGAATCTGCTTGGGGTCAAGACCAACCGTAGGCTCGTCGAGAATAAGCACGTCGGGGTTGCCGACAAGAGCCTGTGCAATACCAACACGCTGTCTGTAACCTTTGGAAAGGTTTTTGATAAGACGATGCGCAACGTTGTCAATCTTAACAAGACGGCAAATTTCTTTAATATGCGGTGCCTTGGGGAATTTGCACTTTTTAAGGTCGAAAATGAAATTAAGATACTCGGTAACCGTCATATCCAAATAAAGCGGTGGCTGTTCGGGCAAATAGCCTATACGCATCTTAGCCTCGTTAGGGTTTTCAAGAATATCGTAGCCATCGATAACAATGCTTCCCGCTGTGGGAGAAAGATAGCCCGTAAGAATATTCATGGTTGTACTCTTGCCTGCACCGTTAGGGCCAAGGAAACCGAGTATCTCACCATCATTTACGGTAAAGCTTACATCGTTAACCGCCACATGAGAACCATATTTTTTAGACAGGTTCTTTATTTCTATCATGTGTTTTTCCTCCAAACAATTATATTGTTATTTTTTCAATCTGTTTATTCGTCGCTCGATTCAACAAGCTCCAAACACGCACAATAATTTTATCACATAACTGCAATTAAATAAAGACATTTTTTTAATAAAATCGGTCAATTTGTAAATTTTTTGTGTATTAAACTAATAATTTTATTATTTAAAAACAATAAAGCCGTTGACAAACCCATATTTTGCCGTTATTATAATCTTGGATTTTTGTATCCGAAAAATTTTTTGAAATGGAGTTAAAAATTATTATGGACTCTGATCCGGACCCCGCCACTACTTTTTGTTGGCTCACAGTTATCATTTTAGCAATTTTCACTTTTTTGGTTTCGCTTGCCGAAGCTTCGGCAGCAGCAATCAGTGAAAAGAAAATCCGAGAGGATGCCGAGGATGGCGATAAGCAAGCAAAGCGCCTTGTAACGCTTTGGGACAAACAGTCCAAAACCACCGATACTGCGATTGTATTTACAATTCTCGCGAGTGCTTTGAGTTTTGCACTGGTTATGATGATGTATTTCATGCGCTTAACAGAGTTTTACGCTATGCACCTCCCTGCCACAAAGCAAGGACTTGTCGGTGAAGTTGCAGACGCCACGCTTTGCGGATATCTCGCTTTGTTAACCTTGACACTTATATTTGTGATTGCTTTCACTTCAATTTGTGTCATATTCCCCAGAAAATACGGCTCTCAGCACTGTGACAAAATAGCCCCTTTGCTTTCGGGCTTTTTACTGTTCATACGCGCTGTATTAACACCGTTTACGGTAATCATCACCGCCATTGCGCATCTTTTCGTGCTTATTTTCGGCGGCGACCCGAAATACGACGACGATGCCGTTACCGAGGATGAAATTCTTTCGATGGTAGACGAAGGCGAAGAAAGCGGTGTTATTGAGGAAAGTCAGAAGGAAATGATTAACAACATTTTCGAGTTTGACGACCTTGTTGCAGGCGACGTTATGACCCACCGCACACACATGGAAGCGGTTGAAGCAAGCGACGACATTGTCACCGTAGTTGAAAAAGCCATTACCGAGGGTTATTCACGATTGCCCGTTTATGAAGACGACCTTGACAACATTAAGGGTATCCTTTATGTTAAGGACCTTTTGAAATACGTTGGCACTTCAGCTCCCACCTATTTGAAGCCAAGCGATATTATGCGTGAAGCAATATTTGTGCCACAATCGAAAAAATGCCGTGACCTTTTCTCGGAGATGACCGAAAAGCACGTGCAGATGGTTATTGTTGCCGACGAATACGGCGGTGTTGCAGGTATTGTTACCATTGAAGACCTTATTGAGTCGATTATGGGTAATATTCAGGACGAATTTGACGACGAGCAAGAGGAAATCGAGCAGATTAGTGAGGATATCTTCAATATTGAGGGCACCTCGGCTATTGAAGACGTTGAAGAATTGCTTGATATCGAGTTCCCCGAAGGCGAATATGATACCATTGCCGGTTACGTTATGTCGATTTTAGGACGAATTCCCGAACCCGACGAGCATCCCGTTGTTGAGCACGAGGGATTTGGATTCACGGTTACCGAAATGGAAGACCGCCGAATTGTTCGCATAATCGTTGAGCGTTTGCCCGAGGAATCGGAAGAGGATTAAGAAAAATCCAATAAAACATAAAGCAAACCCCCAAAGGAAATTTCCTTTGGGGGTTTATTGTTTTTTGACTTTTAAGTTTTTTACTCAACCGTGATCGGCTTCGATTTGCTCGGCATAACGAACGGCTTCCATGGCATCCTTAGCATACTTATCGGCGCCGATTTTTTCGGCATAGTCGCGATTCAATACCGCACCGCCAACCACAACCTTGCAAAATTGAGCTTTTTCTCTTAAAAGCTTAATGGTTTCTTCCATTGCAGGCACGGTGGTGGTCATAAGCGCTGAAAGCCCCACTATGGGCGCATTATGCTTTAAAACGGCATCGACCACAACTTCTGGCGGTACGTCTTTGCCAAGATCGATAACCTTAAAGCCGTAATTTTCGAGCAACAATTTTACAATGTTTTTGCCTATATCATGAATATCGCCATGAACCGTTGCAAGCACAAAAGTGCTGCGACTTTGGGTATTACCGCCTTTTTTGAGCATAAAATCTTTTATGCGATCGGCGGCAACGCCTGCAGCCTCGGCACTCATCAGAAGCTGAGGCAAATAGACGGTTTTATTCTCAAAGCCAACACCAACGGTGTTAAGTGCAGGGATTATCTCGTCATCGATAATTTTTAATGGATCGACAGATTTTAACAGTTCGTCGGTTATATCGCCTGCCTTTTCCTTAAAACCTTTTATAATGGCTTTTTGCAGTTCAGAACCACTGTTTTCTTGCGTTTCCATCACTTTCTCACCGGTCTGCACCGAAGCAAAACTATCGGCAACCGAAATATAATTAAGGCAATTATCATCAAGTCCTTTAAGAGCATTGTAGGTATAATAGGTTCGCATCATATCGCTTGAATAAGGATTCATAATTGCCGCCGAAAGACCAGAGCCCAGGCAAAGTGCAAAAAACGTGCTGTTGACGGCATCGCGGTTAGGAAGTCCAAATGAAACGTTTGAAACACCGAGCGACGTGTGGCAACCAAGTTCCTCTTTTATTCTTCTCAAAGCCTCGATAGTAACCTTGGCAGAATTTGTATCGGCGCTGATGGTCATAGCCAAGGTGTCGAAAATAATGTCCTTTTTATCGATTCCATAGCTTTCGGCTGATTGTAGGATTTTTTTGGCAATTTCTACCCTTCCCTCGGCCGTTTCGGGTATACCGTTTTCATCCAAGGTTAGCGCAACCACAACTCCGCCATACTTCTTCTGAAGCGGGAACACCAGATTCATGCTCGATTCCTTGCCGTTGACCGAGTTTATCATAGGCTTACCGTTATAAAGGCGTAAAGCTTGCTCCATGGCCAAAGCATCGGCAGTGTCGATCTGCAAAGGCAAATTTGTAACTGCTTGAAGCTCGCAAACGGCATTTTTAAGCATTTCAGCTTCGTTAATATCGGGAAGACCAACGTTAACATCAAGAACATCGGCGCCTTTTTCTTGCTGATTTACACCTTCGTTCAGGATATAATCCATATCGTTTTCAAGCAAGGCTTGTTTAAAACGCTTTTTACCCGTTGGATTTATTCTTTCACCGATAAGTATCGGCTTTTCACCAAACACCACAGCGTGCGTATAAGATGAAACGGTTGTGAAATTCTTCTTTTCGATTTCGGCGGGTTTTAAGTTGCTCGTTTTATCAAAAAGCGCCTTGATATAATCGGGAGTGGTGCCACAGCAACCACCCGCTACACGAACACCTTTTTTAATAAGTTCTGCCATTGTTTCGGCAAAGCTTTCGGGGGACACGTTGAAAACTGTCTTGCCGTCTTTGATTTCGGGTAAACCTGCATTGGGTTTCAGCACAACGGGAACAGAGGAATATTTTAAAAACTCCTCGGCAACACCGACAAGTTGTTCAGGTCCCAAGGAACAGTTAGCACCCAAAGCGTCAACTCCCATACCCTCTAAAAGTGAGACCATAGCAAGAGGGGTTGCACCTGTCATCAGTTTGCCATCCTCACCGTAAGCATTTGTGACAATAACGGGTAAATCACATTGCTCCTTTGCGGCAAGCAAGGCGGCTTTTGTTTCATAAGAGTCGTTCATTGTTTCGATAACAATGAGGTCAACTCCGCATTTTGCACCGATTGACACAGTTTTTGCAAAAACCGAAACGGCTTCTTCAAAATAAAGGTCGCCAAGCGGTTTTAAAAGTCGACCTGTGGGTCCGATATCAAGCGCTATGAATTTAGGACTCGAATTTAAGGACATATCTCTTGCAACTTTAGCGTTTTTAACGGCCGCAGAGATTATCTCCTCCAACTCATTATCGGCAAACTTTAAAGAATTTGCGCCAAAGGTATTGGTGCAAACAACGTTACTGCCTGCATCAAAATAGCTTTTCTGAATCTCGACAATGGCTTCGGGATGTGTTATATTCCAACGCTCGGGATGTTCGCCGGGTTTTAAGCCCTTTGCCTGTAAAAGCGTACCCATTCCGCCGTCTAAATAGACGATATTTTCTTTTAAAAATTCTCTGAAATTCATTTCTTTTCTCCTAACCGAAGCAGTTAAACTTAAATCAGGTTTTGAACCCCCACAAATGCTGTTACCGACTTTGTAGGTGACATTAAAAGACTGTTGTTTAAAGTGAGCCCGATTTTTTTAGAAGCCTCGAGCAGATTTATTATATCGGCTTGAACCGAAAGCCCTAAATCACCATATCCGGGGCTGAAACGTGGCCTTAAAGCAACACTTTTTTCGATTTCTACTTGCTTGCAAAAGGCATCGCAAAGCGCTTCAATTCTTTCTGCTCCTATAGCTTGCAACATTAGTGCCTTGGACGGCGAGATTTTAGCGTATTTCGTGATGAGTCGGTCAATTCCAACACCCAAAGTGGCACCGAAAATCAACACTTTTTGGCAACCCGAAAGATTTTTTGCAAGGTCTTTTGAGCTGAGCGAAAACACACCAAAATCGCAAACATCACCGCTTATATTGACCGAAATCTCCGAAAAGCAGACCTTGAAAGCAAGCACAGGCAATGCTTCTGACAATGCTTCATCTAAAAGCTTTAAAATATTTTCATCAGCCTCTTTACAGCCTGCATACCGCAGCACTTCTTTTAAGTTTACTGGCGGTGTCTCTATATTTCTAAACTCTGTCATCATTTTCCTAAAATGTTGGAAAGGTTGTTTTGAATGCTTCTTGCAACCTCGGGCTTGTTCATCGAATAAACGTGAACGTTGGTGATACCGTTGGCATAAAGGTCGATAATTTGGTCGGTTGCATAAGCAATACCTGCCTGCATCATGGCTTCGGGGTCGGAACCGAATTTATCAACAAGGCTTTTAAAACGCTGTGGCATAAAAGAACCGGAAAGCTGAATCGCCCTTGCCACCTGATTTGCATTTGTGATCGGCATAATACCGGGAATTATCGGCACTGTAATGCCCGCCTCGCGTATCTTGTATAGAAAATTGTACAAAAGATTGTTGTCAAAAAACATCTGTGTCGTAAGGAATTCGCATCCCGCATCGACCTTTTCCTTTAAGTGCTTTATATCTTCCTTCTGGTCGGCGCTCTCGGGATGAATCTCGGGATAGCACGCGCCGCCAATACAAAAATCGGGCGATGCCGCCTTCAGCTCAGGCACAAGGTCGATCGCGTGACGGTAATCCCAGCCGCTTCTGTCTGAGTCTGCAAGCTCCTTCGGTATATCTCCGCGAAGCGCCATCACATTCGTGATGCCCGCCGCGCGTATAGCCTCGATCTTCTCGTG
>JAZNEE010000147.1:0-4306 GCA_045588405.1 Acutalibacteraceae bacterium | reverse complement strand
GGTCTGTTTGAAAGTGATAAAGGAAGTCTTACTGTAAAATCAGATGCTTGTGAAACCCCTATAAATGCTTCTACCCGCAAGCTTTTTGCTTATGTTCCGCAAGGCAATCTCATTTTATCGGGCTCAATTGCCGACAACGTGAGATTTTGCAATAGCGATGTTGATGATCCAAAGGTTATTGAAGCATTAAAGGATGCCTGTCTTTACGATTTTGTTGAAACTCTTCCAAACGGAATAAACACACTAATTGGTGAAAGAGGTTTGGGGCTTTCTGAGGGTCAAATTCAGCGAATTTCGGTTGCGCGTGCACTTTGCTGCGAAGCGCCGATACTTTTGCTTGATGAATGTACCTCTGCACTCGACTCCGAAACCGAAATTCAAATGTTGAATAACATTATTACAAAACGCAACAAAACAATTTTATTTATCTCCCACCGAGAAGCTGCTCTTTCCGTTTGTGACAGCGAGTTGCATTTGGAAAATCAAAAATTCACACTTATAACAAAAAATCGAGATGCTTAAAGCATCTCGATTTTATTTTTCACTAGTAATATTATGACAAACCAATTCATTGAGCTTTTGCAAATCAAATTGCGCTTCGTTCATATTATCAACCAGTATTTGTATCCGACTTTTGTCATAAGACAAGGCAGGAATAACGGTTTTACAGGTGCCGTCAGCTCCTTCTAAACCGTATAAAATACTGTTCGATCCCTCAACTTTATTTGTGACCACAACACGGTATATGACCTTTGTTGCTTTCGAAACGGTCATACTCATAACGTCCTCCAAAATGTTAGTTATTTTCACATTATGAATATATTATACCATCAATTCGACAAAAGTCAACAATTTTCGTGAATATTATTCACAAATTTATATGCCTCTAAAAGTTCGTTTGGGTTTTTATAAGCGTAATTATAAACTTCAATAAGACAAGCGCCTTCGTATCCATCGTCTTTTAGCGTTTTAAAAAGTGAACGGAAGTCAAACTCACCCTTACCCGGCAACATGCAATCGGCCGTATCACAATTATCACTTATATGCACGTTTATGATTTTGCCTCGCATAGCCTCATATATTGCTTCTGCTCCGCAACCTGATCTAACCGATTGCTTGATATCAAACGTGAATTGAAGCTTGTTATCGGTAAGTTTTCTGAATTGCTTAACGTTTTCAGGCGTAGCCGCACGGTAACGGTTTACGTTTTCGTGTGATACACAAACGCCATATTTTGCCGCGGTTTCATTCATCAATAAAAGTCTTCTGCAATATTCCTCATCGGATATATGTCCTGCCAGAGAATCACCGTGAAGCACCACAGTTTTAGCGCCCAAAATTTCGGCAGCACGGTAGTATCTTTCATAAAACTTCATGGATTCGTCGCATCTGCGCATATATTCCGAAAACAGGAAATATGGTTCTCCGACCGAGCCGCAAGGATGCACCGACGAAATTTCTGTACCATAAAATTTTGCCATATCAGCTAACTTTTTGACAAATTCAGGTTCGGTTTCCGAGGGGCTGTTGAAAAATATCTCGGTAACGGGAATATTGTTCTTGCAAACAAATTCCAAAGCCTTTTCGGTTTCCAAAGGATATAGGCTCGCCGTTGATATACCTATCTTCATAATTCCTTCCTTTCAGGTGTAACGTACACCGTTCGGTTGGTTTTATATATAACCATACCCGGCTTTGCACCGGCAGGCTTTTTAACAAATTTAACAGGCGTGTAATCAACAGGCACCGAAGATGACCCGTTGGCCTTTGAATGCTCTGCTGCCAAGGTTGCGGCAAATAAAACAGTGCTTTCGGGCAATTCTTTACCCTCACTGCAAACTATGACGTGTGATCCCGGTATATTCTTTGTGTGGAACCAAATGTCATTTTTATCGGCAACTCTAAGCGTCAGTTCATCGTTTTGTCGGTTGTTTCGACCAATCAACACGCGAAAGCCGTCGGGTGACACAGTTTCTATCGGTTTTGAAACCGTAGTAACCTGTCTTTTGCGGTCGTTCACAGTTGCCCTCAAATACCCTGCCTGCACAAGCTCGTTACGAATCTCTTTAAGATCAGCCAAGCTCGTTGCCCTTGTAAGCTCATCAATAACACTTTCGATATAACCCAGTTCATCACGGCTGCTTGCTATAAGCTCATCCAAAACAGCGGCCGCATTACAGCATTTTTTATATTCCTTAAAATATCTCTGAGCATTTTGAGTGATAGAAAGCGATGTATCAAGCGGTATTCTGACCATTTTAAATTCGGGGTCATAATAGTTCATAACCTCGGCAAACGGCAACCCCCTTTCATCACCTTTGGGAACAGATTTAAGCAGTTCACCGAAAATTCGGAATGTATCACCGTCGGCACAACGTTTTTTCTCATTCTCTCTTATATTTATCTTCTTTTCGGTTCTTGCACGAAGGTTTGAAAGGAATTTAACAAGATCACTTGCAAAGCTTTTTATACGCTCTTTGCGGTCACGCTCAGCAAACACCGAATCAAGCAGCTCGGAATAAGAGGTATACTCATTTTTAACAGCCGAACCGCCGTACTGTGTAATTTCGGTATACGAAAACTCAAACGGTATACCGTTATTATCAATAAGTGCCGTGGGTTTTCCATTTTTAATTTTAAGTTTGAAACTTTCAATTCCGTTTGTAAGACGGTTTCTCTCCGATTCGTTTAAATCGGAAGCAATCGCATCGGTATCAAGCCCCGATACAACTGCAATTTCCCTGGATATAAGCGGTGATACACCGTCCAAAACACCGAGAATTGCCTTGCTAAGCGGTGCCGTTTCATTACATATCAATTCTGAAATTTTTGCACTATCGGTTGTTAAAAGGTTGACTTTTTCCTGCTTTTCGGGATATTTATAAACAGCACCGGGTTGAATAAGCCTTGAACCCGATTCTATATCTGAGCGTCTTAACGAGTCAACAATTCTGCCATCGTTTCCAACTAAAATCACGTTGGTTTGCTTGCCTATCAACTCGGTTATCAGTTTAAAGGTAACGCTGTCACCCATTTCGTTAAGGCAGCTAAAAACAAGCGTAACAACACGTTCAAAGCCCGTGTCCTCAACCTGCAAAAACTTGGCGCCGCTCAAATGCTTTCGCATAAGCATACAAAACATTGGCGGTTCAGCAGGATTTTCACTACCTATTTCGGTAAAATGAATTCTGGGAGAAGAAGGACGGATGCAAATGAACATTTTTCGGGATGCACCTGCTTTGCGAAACAACAGCACCAACTCCTCTTTTGAGGGTTGGTGTATTTTATCAACACGGGTGTTACTGAGTTCATCCTGTATCTCATTTTTAATTTTATAGAGAAAAATTCCGTCAATTCCCATAATTTTCAAGCAGTCGGTCGATATCGGCAACAACCGAAACCAACATTTTCTGTCTATCCTCTTCGTTTTTTACATTTTTTAAGTTCTCGGAAAGTTCTAGAATGAGCCTTCTTTTTCGTTTTATGTAGGCAATTTCATCTTCACCTATATTGTCAACGAGTTTTCCGAGATAATAAAAAATCGGCTCGCATTTTATTTGTTCACCGTTCCAAACGGCTTTGATAACGGTGTATACCCTTCCTTGTGATCTTACAGCCTGTTCACACACAATTTCAAAACCGTTCTCACAAAGATAACGTCGTAAATCTTCAACCGAGGTCATTGGTTGAAGTAACAACTCATATCTTGCATTTTGTATCCACGGCGATTTATCCAACAGTTTTACAATAAGGTCGCCGCCCATACCTGCCAAAACAAAAGTATCTGCCTCACTTGGCTCAACAGCCGCAAGGCCATCACCTTTTCTGAGTGTTATTCCAGAAACTTTGGCCCTTTCAATGTTTTTTTGTGCATTGAACAACGGACCGTCAGCAACATCACAGGCAAAACAGCAGTTGGACAGTCCGTTTTTTATAAGATATACCGGCAAATAAGCGTGATCGGTGCCAATATCGGCAACTCGATCACCCTTACGAACCATTGTTGCAATTTTTAATAATCGGCTATTGAGAGCCATTATTTCTTACTCTCGAAATGAGCGTTAAGTTTTGCTACCAAAGCATCGCAATCGGTGCCGTGAACAGCACAAGCGGCCTCAATCGACTCACCGCGTGATGCAGGGCAACCCAAGCAGTGCATTCCGATTTCAAAGAAATACTGTGCAGTTTCAACATCCATATCAAGAATAGTTCCAATACACATATCTTTAGTAATAGTCATTTCAATTTCTCCTTAGCATTTAATTGTTTTATTAAAAGCCGTTAAAGACTTTTAACCATTTGTAAT
>JAZNEE010000146.1:0-2799 GCA_045588405.1 Acutalibacteraceae bacterium | reverse complement strand
TATCTTAAAGATTCTGAAAATTTCAAATCAGAGAACATAAAGCTTAAATTCATTGGCGAACTTTCGGTTTTGCCCGATGATATTAAAGAACTTATAAAGAAGGCTGAGGAAGATTCCAAGGACGCCACAGGGCTTACCGTTAATATGGCGGTGAACTACGGTGGCAGAGATGAAATTCTTCATGCTGTTAAAAGTATTTGTCAAGACGTTAAAGACGGTAAGATGGATATTGATGAAATTTCAGAGGACACAATTTCCCAAAAACTTTATACCGCAGGGCAAAATGAACCCGATTTCATAATAAGACCCAGTGGTGAATACCGACTTTCCAACTTCCTTGTTTGGCAGTCGGCTTATGCGGAGTTTTGGTTTTCTGATGTTTTGTGGCCCGATTTCAAAGAATCGGACCTTGATCGTGCGATTGATGCATTCAACCGCCGTGACCGTCGTTTTGGCGGAGTGAAAGAAGAAAAGGAAGAAGGCTCCAAGTGAAAACACGAATTATTTCGGGTGCTGTGGGCATAGCATTGTTTATAGGTGCGATTGTGCTTGCTTTAACCGTGAATCCCATAATACTTAATATTCTTTTGGCGCTTGTTGGCGCAGTTGGTGTATATGAGGCGCTTCATAACACAAAATATGTTAAGTCGTGGGCATTGGTAATACCGTGTCTTTTATATGCGTTGGTTACACCTTTCGCGATGAATGGATATATTGCTGTGAGAACTGATTTGTTTGCGGTTTCGCTTTGCGTTTTTGTACTTACTGCAAGTATGTTCAAGCACAAAACCGTTGCACCGCTCGAATCGGTATACGCGGTTGGTTTAACCCTTATTATAACCTATTGCTTTTCAAGCATGGCGGCGATTTTTGGGTCAGAAGACGGACACGGACTTTTTTATATGATTTTAATGTTCCTTGCCGCTTGGGGTTGCGACACCGGTGCATATTTCTCGGGTTACTTCTTTGGCAAGCATAAAATGGCTCCCGAAATCAGCCCTAAAAAGACGGTTGAAGGTGCAATCGGCGGAATTATAACGGCAGTTATCATTATGATTGCGGCTTGCTTTATTTTTGGCGCAGTAACAGGAAAAACCGCCAACGTTTTACTCATAGCATTGCTCACACCTGTTTTGAGCTTTGCAGGCATGATGGGTGATTTGGTTGCATCTTATATCAAACGCGCTTCGGGCATTAAAGATTATGGCAATATTATGCCGGGCCACGGCGGAGTGCTTGATAGATTCGACAGCGTTATGATGATAGCACCTATTATGTATGTGCTTTTGTCAGTTTGTCAGTTTGTGATTTGACGGTGATTGAAATGAATAAAAGCATTGCGGTTTTGGGTAGCACAGGTTCTATCGGCACCCAAACTTTGGATGTTGCAAGAAAACATGGCTATAAAGTAGAGGCTTTGGTTGCGGGAAGCAATATAAAACTTCTTGAGGCACAGGCAAGAGAATTTAATCCTAAAACGGTTGCCGTTAGGGATGAAGAATGTGGAAAATTGCTTAAAACTGCCCTTAAAGATACCGATATAAAGGTACTTTGGGGTGAAGAAGCTATTATAAACGTTGCTGCCGAAACCAAGTGTGATACGGTGGTTAATGCCATAGTCGGCATTGCGGGTTTAAGACCTACCTTGGCAGCCATTGAATCTAAAAAAGACGTTGCACTTGCCAACAAGGAAACGCTTGTAACCGCAGGTGACCTTGTAAAGTGCGCTATTAAAGAAAATGGTGTTAAACTTTTGCCCGTTGACAGCGAGCATTCGGCAATTTTTCAATGCTTGCAGGGTGTTCCCGACGGAGCACTTAAAGGCATAGTTTTAACCGCGTCAGGCGGCCCGTTTTTTGGCAAAACAAAAGAAGAACTCAAAAACGTTAAGCCGGCCGATGCTTTAAAGCACCCCAACTGGGATATGGGCGCTAAAATAACTATTGATTCGGCAACTTTGATGAACAAAGGCCTTGAGGTTATCGAGGCGGTGCATTTGTTTGACGTCAGCCCCGATGATATAACCGTTGTTGTGCATAGACAAAGTATAATTCACTCGGCGGTAGAATTGAAAGACGGTGCTGTAATAGCTCAGCTCGGCACACCCGATATGCGCTTGCCGATTCAATACGCTTTAACCTATCCTTTGCGCTATGAATGTCCGGGTGATGCGCTTGATTTGTTTAAAATTGGGCAGTTCACCTTCGATAAGCCCGATTACGATACCTTTATTTGTCTTAAAACTTGCATAAACGCCATTCGTGACGGCGGACTTCGTCCTGCGGCGGTTAATGGCGCTAACGAAGAGGCTGTAAAACTCTTTTTACAGGGCAAAATCGGTTTTCTCGATATTGGGGAGATCGTTCAAAAGGCATATCATAACCAACCAAAGGTTGATTCTTTTAGTTTGGATGACGTTTTTGCTGCCGATAAGGCCGCAAGAGAAATTGCTAAATCTTTTTGTTAATTTAAGGTGATTTTTTTGACTGCAGCAACATTTTTTGCTACGTTAGGTAATATTTGGAGCACTGTCTGGCCGTATCTGGTGGCAGTGCTTATGTTTCTAATTATGATTGTAATCCATGAATTCGGCCACTTTATTGCAGCCAAGTCTTTGGGTGTTAAGGTCAACGAATTTGCGGTTGGTTTTGGCCCTGCAATTTTCAAAAAACAAGGCAAAGAAACTCTTTACGCTTTGCGAGCCGTTCCTTTCGGTGGCTTTTGCGCCATGGAGGGTGAGGATGACGGCAGTAACGACCCCAAAGCCTTTTGCAATAAATCGGCTTGGAGAAGGCTTGT
>JAZNEE010000145.1:0-3236 GCA_045588405.1 Acutalibacteraceae bacterium | reverse complement strand
AGGCAAAAGAGGCTGGCAGGTGTTTATACCGAAACGCCTATTACCGATGTTTTTGATTTTATAGCAAAGGTACAATTTAAGGAAACCAAAATCTTCATACTTGATAATGAAGCGTAATGCGTTAAAGCAATGTTGTAAAAGTCTTTTTATATAAAACCGCTTGCTAAACGGTGAGGTTAGGGTGTATACTTAATAAAACTATTATTTGGAGGACGCAAATGACCGACGTATGTATAATCGGGGCAGGGGCCGCAGGCCTTTCGCTTGCCGTTATGCTTAAAACCGAATTGCCAACGCTTTCTGTGTGCTTGCTCGAGGCTTCCGACCGAGTCGGACGTAAGCTTGCAACCACAGGCAACGGAAGGTGTAACATTTCTAATATTAATATTTCTGCCGAGCGTTATCATGGCGACCGTGAAATTGCCGAAAAAGTGCTTGAAGCCTTTGGCGTGGCGGAACAGCGTGCATTTTTCAGTTCTCTTGGTATAGATTTTATTGAACTCGAAGAAGGCAAGCTTTATCCCAGATCTTTGCAAGCAACGTCGGTTGTTGATGCTTTGCGTTTTAGGTGTGACGAATTGGGCGTCGAAACAAGGCTTCAATCCAAGGTTACCGCCGTAAAACGTTTGGATATCGGCTTTGAAGTGCTTTGTGAAAACAGTTCTGTTAAAAGTCGTGCTGTTGTGGTTGCAACCGGTGGTAAGGCGGGAGGCAAGCTTGGTACCGAGGATGGTTATTCTATTTTAAAATCCTTGGGGCATAAAATCGAAAAGGTTTTCCCGTCGGTTGTTCAGCTTAAAACCGACGTACACGTTGTTCGTCAGTTAAAGGGTATCAAGGTTATGGCAAACGTCACCGCAACTTCTGACAGCGGTAGAAGTTGTGAGTATGGCGAGGTGCTTTTCTGTGACTACGGTTTGTCGGGACCACCTATTTTACAAGTTTCCAGGCTTGCAGAGGGTGGCAACGCTTTTGTTTCGCTTGATATCATCCCTGATATGACCGAAACCGAAATAAAAGCAGAGGTTTTAAGAAGAATTAATCTTTTTAAAGAGCGTCCCTTATCAGAACTGCTCACAGGCTTTGTTCATAAACGTTTGGGTCAGGTATTGCTTAAAGAAGCGGGAGCCGATGTTAATGCAAAGGTTTCAACCATTGACGAAAAGACGGCCGGAAAAGTTGCCAAATTGATGAAGAGTTGGAATTTCAAAATTGTCGGTACAACCGGATTTGAAAACGCTCAGGTTACGGCAGGAGGTTCATCGACGACACAGTTTTTCGATAATCTTATGTCTAAAAAAGCCAAGGGTTTGTTTGCTGTCGGCGAGGTGCTTAACGTAGACGGTGACTGCGGTGGCTTCAACCTTGCATTTGCTTGGAGTTCGGCCTTTGCTGCAACGAACGGAATAAAGGAATTTTTGCAAAAATGATAATTGTTCGTAATATAAAAATGTCGCTTGATACCGATTTTGTCAATCTTAATGCCGTTTTAAGCCAAAAGTTAGGTATCAAACTAAAATCTGCAAGGTTATATAAAAAGGCTGTTGATGCCCGAAAAAAGGACAACGTTTTCTTTAGTTGCGCGTTTGTTTTAGAAACCGAAAACGATACCGAAACTCTTAAAAAACTCAAAAAATATGATGTAGCTCCCTTTAAAGAGGAAATTTATGTTTTCCCAAAAGCAAAAACCAATGCTTTAAGGCCCGTGGTTGTTGGCTTTGGCCCTGCTGGTATGTTTGCAGCGTTGTCGCTTGCCAAGGCAGGCTTAAACCCTATCGTGCTTGAAAGAGGTTGCGCAGTTGACAAAAGGGTTGAGGACGTTGAGCAGTTTTTCAAAACCAACGAGCTTAACGAAAACTCCAATATTCAGTTTGGCGAAGGTGGAGCAGGTACTTTTTCCGACGGCAAGCTGAACACAGGCATAAAAGACCCAAGAATCAGCGCCGTTTTATCGGTTTTCCATAAACATGGCGCAAACGAAAACATACTTTACGATTCAAAACCGCATATAGGTACCGATGTGCTTGTGGGCATTGTAAGGTCGATTCGTGAAGAGATAAAAGCTTTGGGTGGCGAGGTTCTTTTTGAACACAAGGTTTGCGGATTTAACGTAAAAAACGGCAAGCTTGCAGGAATAAGCGTTGAAACTGCGAAAGGCATTAAGGATATCGAATGTGAAAAATTGGTGCTTTGTATCGGTCATTCGGCAAGAGATACCTTTTTAACGATAAAACAAAGTGGTTTGGAAATAACTCCAAAACCATTTGCCATAGGTGCTCGAATTGAGCATTTGCAAAGAGTTATCGACCGTTCACAGTATGGAGATTTTGCAAATCATCCCGCTTTGGGAGCTGCCGATTACCGCTTGGCAGAGCATATTTCTAACGGACGCGGTGTGTTCACTTTTTGCATGTGTCCGGGTGGTGAGGTTGTCAATGCTTCAAGCGAAAAGGGAAGAATTGCCGTCAACGGAATGAGCTATAACGCTCGAAACGGCAAAAATGCCAACTCGGCTGTGCTTGTTGGTGTCGAGGTTGATGATTACTATTCTTCCGATGCGCTTGACGGAATGTATTTTCAGCAAAGAATTGAGCAAAAGGCATTCCGGGTTGGAAAAGGTCTGCCTGTTTCTCAAAACTTGGGCGATTTCTTAGGGTATGGAACCTCTAACGGTTCGGTAATACCAACGGTTAAAACAGGAAGTACGTTTGGCAGGATTGACGAAGTTTTGCCAAGATTTGTAACTGACGCTTTAAAGGAAGGCATACCGCTTTTTGACCGAAAGTTGAAAGGCTTTGCCGATGCGAACGCTGTTCTCACAGCTCCCGAAACTCGAAGTTCATCTCCCATAAGAATTATCCGAAACGATAGGGGAGAAGGTTCGATAGAAGGCATTTATCCTTGCGGCGAGGGTGCAGGCTATGCAGGAGGTATAACTTCGGCGGCGGTTGACGGTCTGAAAACCGCAGAAAAACTGATAAATGAATTGAACGGTATATAAAAAAGACACTGTGCATTTAACGCACAGTGTCTTAAATTTTTGGTAGTGTTTTTTATTTTACACTTAGCTCGATTCAACCGTCCAAAGCCATAATTTTAACTTACTCAAGGTGTTTTTAGCATACTTGGACATTAAATTTCCAACTAACAAAGTTTGAATTTTTTGAGAGTTTATGAAAAGAATAATTGCTGCTGTTCTATTTTTCTGAAGTAATGATATTCTATAAATACGTTCA
>JAZNEE010000144.1:0-3342 GCA_045588405.1 Acutalibacteraceae bacterium | reverse complement strand
CATCTGAGCTTTAAAGCAATCACAGTTATGCTGAATGATTTCGGGGGTCATCATACTTCTCATATCGGTTCTGTCCGAAGGGTCACCAATATAACCTGTACCACCACCGATAAGAGCAATCGGTTTATTACCGGCCATCTGAAGTCTTTTCATAAGGCAAAGTGCCATGAAATGACCAACGTGAAGACTATCAGCTGTTGGGTCAAAGCCTATATAAAAGGTTGCTTCACCGGCATTAACCATCTTTCTTATTTCATCTTCATTTGTAACCTGAGCGATAAGCCCGCGTTCAATGAGTTCGTCATAAACTGTCATTTTAACGTCTCCTTTTGAAAAATACGATATATTATAACACTATTTATTATGATTTTCAATAAGTTCTTTTGCAGAATTATAAAGATTTTCTGTCATTTCGGATCCTGACATAATTCTAGCAATCTCTTTAACTCTTTGATCTCCGTCAACTTTTAGAACTTTAGTGTAAGTAGCACCATTTGAACTTGACTTAGAAATGAGTAAATGATTATCACCGGCAGCAGCAATCTGAGCCAAATGAGTGACACAAATAACCTGTTTTGATTTAGACAAATTCTTTAACTGACGTCCAACTTTATCGGCCGCAATTCCACTGATACCCGAATCAATTTCATCAAATATCAAAGTATTAGCATCGTCATCAGATGTCATAACACTCTTGATACTGAGCATAATTCGTGACAACTCACCGCCTGATGCAATTTTGCAAAGTGGCTTCGGTTCTTCACCAAGGTTGGCAGAAATATAAAATTCAACCTCATCACAACCGTTTTGAGTATACATGCCTTCAGAAAATACAGCTGAAAATTTAACGTTCGGCATTTCAAGATACTTTAAAACTTCACAAACGTTTTTAGAAAATTTGTCAGCAGTTTTGATTCTGCTTTCGGTAAGTTTATTACCCTTTTCAATTAATTCATCTTCAATAATCGAGCATTTATCCTCTAGCTCTGCAATCATTTCATCAGAAGAATTGATAAGTTGAAGTTCATTTTCAGCGTTTTCGAGATATTTCAAAACCTCTTCTTCGCTTCCACCATATTTCTTAACAAGTCTATTAAGAATATCAACTCGTTGCTCTATCTCAGACAATTCACCGGGATCAAAAGAAACTGCATCAAGTTGTGATTTAACATCGTTTGCAACCTCACTAAGTTCGGCAGAAATTGAAGACAAACGTTCTACAATTTCTTTTGATGACTTCAAATATTCGTTACACGCAAGCAAATCAGACACGGCATCAAAGCACAATGACGAAGCACCTAAGGTGTTATCATTACCCGAAAGTTTGTTTGAACAAGCCGAAAGATTTAATATCAATTTTTCGGAATTTCTTATTATATTACGTTTTTCTACAAGCTCGGCCAGTTCGCCAATTTTAACATTTGCAGCACTAATTTCGTTTATCTGAAATTTTAGTAAATCAATTCGATGCTGTTTTTCATTTTCATCGGTTTTTAAAGATTTCAATTGTTTTTTAACAGTTTTAAGTCTGTTATAGCAGTCACGATAGTCATAAATTACCTTTTCGGGAACACCATACATATCAATAAAACTACAATGTTTTTTAGGGTCAAGTAGGTCTTGATTATCGTGTTGACCGTGAATATTAACAAGCAAATTACCAAGTTCGCGAAGCAAGGAAACGTTTACCGATACGCCATTCACCTTACAAACGTTTCTACCATCGGCAGAAATGGAACGCAAAACCATAACGCTGCCATCAGAAGTATCAACACCATATTCATTAAGCAACTGTGTAGCAGAATTAGGAATCGAATCAAAAACAGCCGAAACAGTTGCTTTTTCACAGCCTGTTCTAACCAAATCTTTAGAAGTCCTTTGGCCTGTGACAGCGTTGATAGAATCAATAACAATAGATTTACCGGCGCCTGTTTCACCGCTTAAAACATTGAAATTGTTGCTAAAATCAATATTACATTTTTCAATAACCGCAATATTTTCGATATTTAAAGATTTAAGCATAAAACACCTTTAAGCTATAAATTCTCTTAATTTCTTACACAAATTCTCGGCATCGGCTTCGGTTTTAGTAATAACGAAAATGGTATCGTCTCCTGCCAAGGTGCCAAGCACATTTTCACAATGCATTGTATCAAGCGCAGCGCAAGCGCCTTGAGCCATTCCTGAATGACACTTGATAACAACATCATTCATCGAAAAAGCCACAGAAATAACAGAATGTGCAAACAAATCACGGAATTTAAGTGATTTTGCGCTGTTACCGTCTCGACCAACGGCATAACGGTAAACACCATTTCCATCAAGCATTTTTACAACTCGAAGCTCTTTTATATCACGTGAAACGGTTGCCTGAGTAACATCGAAGCCTGATTTGATAAGCTTTTGTTGAAGTTCTTCTTGAGTTTCAATAGGATATGCGGCAATAAGCTCTAAAAGCTTTGCTTGTCTTTCCTTTTTCATAGTAGCTACTTCCCTTTCTAATCAAGTTTGGTTTTTAGAGAGAATATTTTATAAACCGAATGGTCGTTAAACCGGATAAAATTTGCATAAATATCAGACTTTTTAATTTTCACAACCGAATTTTCATCAAGCGAAAACTCAGCGCGTCCGTCAGCAGATAAGAAAATGTCCATACCTTCTGTGTTTAGAAGTTTTACCGAAAGTTCAGTACTCTCACCGACCACCAAGGAACGATTCATTAAAGTATGCGGACAAACTGCAGTTAGAACAATGCAACCAATTGAAGGATCAACAACAGGGCCACCTGCTGATAAGGAATATGCCGTGGATCCTGTTGGTGTTGCAGCAATTAATCCATCTGCGCGATATTTTATATTGTCACCGTTAACCGACAGTTCGATATCAAGAAGATTGGCAACCGAACTTTTACTGATAACCAAATCATTCAACGCTTCACATTTGCCGACTAAATTATTATCTTTATATATTTCTGCCGAAAGCATCATTCTTTTTTCAAGAGAAAAGCTTCCGCATAAGACGTTTTTCAACAAGTCAAGGCAAGATTCATCAATTCCTGCCAAATATCCGATTCTTCCTGCATTGATACCTATAATAGGCAAATTATAAACCGCAGCAGATTTTGCAACCTTGATGATTGTGCCGTCACCGCCGATAACAACAACAGCGCCTAATTTTTCAAGGCTTAAATCAGATAAATCAGATTTAAGGAATTCATTAAACTCTAAAATTTCAAGTTCGGCACCAGCGTTTTTTAAAACCGATTCGGTCTTTTGAACAATCGATAAACCATTAGTTTTAACCGAATTATAGATGATAAGAATTTTCATAAATTTCACTCCT
>JAZNEE010000143.1:0-6814 GCA_045588405.1 Acutalibacteraceae bacterium | reverse complement strand
AAGCAGGCTTATAACAAACGATTTCCAATCGGTGCCAAACTCAACCATCGAGGTTTGTGAACTTTTGCCTGTAAATTGCAGTACAAAGGATGAAAGCAGGCTGCTTGCATAGTTGCTGAGCGAGCAAACTCCAAGTCCGAGCATCAGAACAGAAATAAATTTTGAGGACTCGGTTTTCTTAAAACTCATACAATCTCGCCACTTGATGTTTAGCATTGCTGAGGTTATCAAAAATGGCAATGTGAAGCAAATCACCGAAATTCCTGCCGATAAAATATAATTCACGTTGGGATCGGCAAAAAAAGGACGTGCTGCTTGTTCGCCAAGAATAGCAGTCATCAAAACCACAAAAATTCGGGTAACAACAAACGAAATGGCGCTGAAAAGGCAAAGGGGAATACCGATCGCGTTGCCAAGGCTCTTAATGTTGCTTTTGCGCTCAGCCTTTTTTCTGACTTCCTCGGGTGAAGGCTGATTTGCGCCGAAGGGATAAGGATAAGGCTGGTTATAATAAGGATATCCGTTTTGGTTTGGATATCCGTGCTGATATGGGTAGCCGTTTTGATGCGGATAACCATTTTGGCCCGGATAACCATTTTGGTTTGGATGTCTGTAATATCCATTAAAAGGCTGTCCGTAAGGCTGCCCTTGTTGTCCATAAGGCGGATAACCATAAGGAGGGTATCCATAAGGGTTTTGCCCATAAGGGTATCCACCTGCATTTGGGGGATACGGATTATATTGCTGGTTGTTTGGGTTCCCATAGTAAACGTTGTTTGCGTTTTGAGGTGTTGGTGTTTCATCTTCTTTTGGCAAAGTTTTTGGGGCTTCTTCGGTTTGATGAATATTAACACCATGTTCAAAATCAAACGGATTATTGTTATCGTTCAAAAGACTCACTCCTTAAATTTTAGAACAAAAAATCGATATATTACTGCTAATAAACACCGCATTTTTAGTGCAAATTGTTGAAAATTGCTTTTCGTTTTGCCATAAAAGTTAATAAGTTTATACAAAATGACCAAAAATTAACGAAAATTTCTACATAAAGGCTATTGAAAAATCAAGTATTATGTATTATTATAATATCATATTAAGGTATTGAAAAGCAATAATCAATCATAATTTGTAAATTTTTTCGTTTTATTTTTCGGAGGGATTTTAATGTATACAATCAAAGAGGTTTACAATCTAATCGGCGACAAGCTAAAGCACAACTTCGGCGTTAGCCCCGAGCAAGCATCGGATGAGCTTTTTTATAAAGCTTCGGTTTTGGCTGTGCTTGATATTATGCAAAAGCGCCGTTCGGCTTTCCGCGACGAAACAAACAAGCAGGAAGCCAAAATGGTCTATTATCTTTCAATGGAATTTTTGATGGGCCGTTCGCTTAAAAACAACCTTTTCAATTTGGGCGTTACCGACGTTTTCAAAAAAGCGCTCAAAAAATATGACGTCAAGCTTGATAACCTTTATGAGTTAGAGCCCGATGCAGGTCTTGGTAACGGCGGTCTTGGTCGACTTGCCGCTTGTTTCTTGGATGGCTTGACTTCAAGCGGTTATCCTGCAATGGGTTATTGCATTAAATATGAGTTTGGTATTTTCCGTCAGAAGTTTGTTGATGGTTGGCAGACCGAAATGCCCGATTTCTGGCTTCCCGGTGGCAGCGTTTGGTTGCAGAAGAAGGAAACTTCTGCTGTAAACGTTGGCTTTGGCGGTGAATTGAACGAAACTTGGGACGGTCAACATCATCACATTGAAACCGTAAACTGCGATTACGTTCGCGCGGTACCTTATGACCTTATGGTTGCAGGTGCCGACGGCAGAAGCGTTAACGTTCTTCGTCTTTGGAGTTCCGAAACCCCCACAATCGATATGGCGGCTTTCAACCATGGCGATTACGTAAGAGCTTTGGAGCGTCAGGCTATGGCCGAGGTCATCAGCAAGGTTCTTTATCCCGAAGATAACCACCCCGAAGGCAAATCGTTGCGCTTGCGTCAGCAGTATTTCCTTGTTTCAGCTTCGATTCAGGATATTTTGCACCGTCATTTGCGCAAATACGGCACTCTTGAAAACCTGCCCGAAAAAGCAGCTATTCATATCAACGATACTCATCCTGCTTTGGTTATCCCCGAGCTTATGAGATTTTTGCTTGATGAATGTGGCTACGATTGGGATAAGGCTTGGGATATCGTAAGCCGCACAACCGCTTACACCAACCATACCATTATGCGTGAGGCTTTGGAGTGCTGGCAGATTGACCTGTTCCGCGGTCTTTTGCCCCGTATTTTCCAAATTGTGACCGAAATCGACAACCGATTCAGAGCTTCGATGTGGGAAAAGACCCACGATGCCGATTATGTTTCGAGAACGGCCATTATCGAAGGCGGAGTTGTTAAAATGGCAAACCTTTGTGTTGCCGTTTGTCACAACGTCAACGGTGTTTCGCGCTTGCATAGCGAAATTCTTAAAGACACCCTCTTTAATGATTACTACCGCATAACTCCCGAAAAGTTTACTAATGTCACCAACGGTATTGCCTTCCGTCGTTGGCTTTGCCAGGCAAACCCCGAGCTTACAAAGCTTATTACCGAGTGCATTGGCGATGAATTTATTCTCCAAAATGCAAAGCTCAAGGAGTTTGAGAAATTTGCCGACGATAAGCAGGTTTTAGACCGCCTTGCAGCCGTTAAACGTGGCAATAAAGAGCGTTTTGCTAAATTTGTCAAGAACGAATATGGCATTTTGCTCAACCCCGATTCAATTTTTGATATGCAGGTCAAACGCTTGCACGAGTATAAGCGTCAGCACCTTAATGCATTGCACATTATCTCGGATTATCTCTATTTGAAGGATAACCCCAATGCCGAGTTCACACCCAAAACCTATATTTTCGGTGCAAAAGCAGCTCCCGGTTATTACCTTGCAAAGCAGATAATTCAGATGATTCACGCTCTTGCAAACGTTATCGAAAACGATCCCGCGGTAAAGGATAAAATCAAGATTTTGTTCGTTGAAGATTACCGTGTAACAATGGCAGAGCTTATGATCCCGTCGGCCGATATTTCCGAGCAGATTTCCTTGGCTTCAACCGAGGCAAGCGGTACCGGTAATATGAAGCTGATGCTCAATGGCGCTGTCACACTCGGTACTGAAGACGGTGCAAACGTTGAAATCCACGAGGCTGTTGGTGACGAGAATATTCTTATTTTCGGCATGAAAACTCCCGAGGTTTTGTCCTTGCAAAAGTGCTATAACCCCCACGAGTATTATAACAACAATCCCAAGCTTCGCCGTGCGGTTGACTTTATCGCAAACGGTATCGGTGGCAAGCATTTCCCCGATCTTGTAAGAGCGCTTAGAGAGAGTGATTACTATATGGCTTTTGCCGATTTCGAGGACTATTGCTCGGCACAAAGCAAAGCATCTGAACTTTATAATCAGAAGGATGTTTGGAACAGAATGTCGCTTATGAACATTGCAAATGCCGGTATTTTCTCAGCCGACCGTTCGATTGACGACTATGCCAAAACTATTTGGAACGCCAAACCTCTTGAAAAGTAAAAAAGAACTAAAAACCCTCTGTCAACACAGAGGGTTTTTTACTACTTATCAAAAGATACAGGTTTTGTATCACCTGTCGCAAAAGCGTTAGGACCGGGATCCGACATAGAGAAATACATTTTAGCAGCCTTGGTTGTGCCGAAATCTCGGTTAGAGCCGGAGTTTTGCACCTTGTTAAAGGCATCGCGGAACATCTGATTGTGCGCTTCCTCACGGTTCAAGAGAAAATCAATAGTCTCTCGCACCTTTTTGTCATCAATCTGACGATAAAGATATTCGTAAACCACCTTTGCACGTTGTTCGGATGCGATATTGCTGAGCAAATCGGCACACAAATCGCCCGTAACCGTTACATAGTCACCCGTCCAGGAGTAACCCGATGCATTTATAAGACCGGGGTTAAGACCTAAAAGTACGTGTGACTGAATCTCGCCTGACGGCACCTTGTCGGCATCAACATCATGACCGTTTAGAAGATTGATGGTCTGTGCCACCATCTCCATGTGACCGAGTTCCTCGGCGGCAATGTCAAGAAATAAATCCTTAATCTCAGGGTCCTTGATTCTGAAACTTTGCGACATATACTGCATAGCCGCCTTAAGTTCGCCGTTACCACCGCCAAGCTGTTCTTGCAAAAGCGCCGCATATTGAGGATTCGGTTTCTCCACCGCTACAGGATGAAATAGCATCTTTTCGTGTTTAAACATTTCTTTACCTCCGTTTATTTTCTACTAACTATTCTTACCAATTAGCAAACGGATATGTAGCAATTTTAATATTTATATGGTATAATCAATTTGGTAAATTTGAATATATCAAACCGATACTAAATTTTTAATTGTTTTTAAGGAAAGATTTATGAAAGACGAATGTTTAATTTGCGGTGCACCGCTAAAATATTTCGAAAATGAAAAGAAAATGGAATGTGCCCTTTGCCATAAAAAAGAAAACAGCAAGACCGCTTGCGAAAAGGGACATTATGTTTGTAACGATTGCCACACAAGAGGAATGGATAGCATTATAGGGCTTTGCCTTTCAGAAAACTCAAAGAACCCTATTGAGATTATTCGAAAACTAATGGTTTTACCGTTTTGCCATATGCACGGTCCCGAGCATCACGTTATGGTCGGCTCGGCGCTTCTTACCGCCTATAAAAACGCAGGCGGTAATATTGATTTACCGAAAGCTTTGGTTGAAATGCAATCCCGTGGAAAACAAGTCCCCGGTGGTGTTTGCGGTTTTTGGGGTGCATGCGGTGCAGGAATCAGCACCGGTATGTTTGTTTCTATAATAACGGGTTCAACACCACTTGCCAACGAAGCGTGGGGGCTTTCCAACCAAATGACCTCAAAAGCACTTGGGGCAATTGGTGAGGTTGGCGGTCCTCGTTGTTGTAAGCGTGATTCTTACATTGCCATTACTAAAGCAGTGGAATTTGTTAAAGAGAACCTTGGAATTGAGATGGAACTTGATGAAATCAAATGCATTCACTCAGCACACAACAATCAATGTATCGGTGTGAGGTGTCCGTTCAAATGAAAAAGAAAATAGCATTTATCTGTGTACATAATTCCTGTCGCAGTCAAATTGCCGAGGCACTTGGTAAACACCTTGCCGGAGATAAATATGACTTTTACTCGGCGGGAACCGAAACCAAACCACAGATTAACGGGGATGCCGTTCGCCTTATAAAACAACTCTACGATATTGATATGGAGAAAACACAGCATAGCAAAAGCATCGACAAAATCCCCACACCCGATGTTGCGATTTCAATGGGTTGTGACGTAGGTTGTCCATATATCGGCAGAGCATTTGACGATAATTGGAACTTGCCCGATCCCACAGGCAAAAATGATGAAGTGTTTAAATCTGTCATAGCCGAGATAGAAAAACGGATACACAACTTATAATATTGTAGTTTTTCGAAACGCTAAAAAGCGTTTTGAAAAGCCGTTTAAAGAAGCAGAATGGAAAAACTTAAATCTATAATTTCATAAGATGATAAAGCATTAAAAACGCCTTTTTGCACAAAATAACAAAAAATGTGCAAAGGGGCTTTTTTATGGCAAAAAGAATCGGAAGCAGAACGGTTGAACTGGAAAAAACGGTGGGAATAGCGGCCTTTTCGGCGGTTGTCGGGCCCAAAGAAAAGCAAGGGCCGTTAAATAAGTTTTTCGATAAAACTTTTGATGACGAGTTTTTGGGTGAGGATTCGTTTGAAAAGGCGGAAAGCAAATTGCAACAACAATCGGTCAAAACAACGCTCGAAAAAGCGGGTGTAACACCAAATGAGGTCGACCAAATTTTCGCGGGAGATTTGCTTAACCAATGTATCGGCAGCGCTTATGGGCTAAAAAACTTCGGCATCCCGTTCACGGGGCTTTACGGCGCTTGTTCAACAATGGCTTTGGGGCTTATTTCTGCGGCAACGGCGGTAGAATCGGGCGCTGCAAGGTCGGCTGTGGCGGTCACCTCGTCGCATTTTTGCAGCAGCGAAAGACAGTTTCGTTTTCCGCTTGAATATGGCGGTCAAAGAACACCAACCTCGCAGTGGACGGTTACGGGTTCGGGTTCGGTGTTGCTTCAAAACCGTCCCCACAGTCTTAAAATCAAGGCGTTCACAGTGGGTAAAATCGTCGACCTGGGCGTTAACGATATGAACAATATGGGCGCCGCCATGGCACCTGCTGCGGCAGATACCATAACCGCGTTTTTAAAGGATACGGGTGCAAAACCCACCGATTTCGACCTCATCGTTACGGGGGATCTTGGGTTTGTGGGGTCGGAGCTTTTGCTGAAACTACTGCAAAAGCAGGGGATAGAGCTTCAAAACCACAACGACTGCGGAATGATGATTTTCGACCGCAAACGGCAGGACGTTCACTCGGGCGGTTCGGGCTGCGGTTGCTCGGCGTCGGTGCTTTGCTCATATATTCTTCAAAAAATGAGTACCGGCGAGCTTAAAAACGTGGCCTTCTGCGCAACGGGAGCCTTGATGTCGCCAACCTCGTCAATGCAAGGGCAAACCATCCCTGCGATAGCGCACCTTGTCCACATCGCAAAACAGTAAGCTTTATAACTATTATTTGAAATAAGTTTAAATTTGTGTTACTATAAAGAAAACGTATTCGCAACCATTATGTTTAGAAGAGGAGGTGAAAAAAGACCTAATAGAATTTTTCACACCTCGAACACACGATAGCATAGATTATAAAAATTGGATATCTACTTTAAGTTTAACCACATGTCC
>JAZNEE010000142.1:0-2097 GCA_045588405.1 Acutalibacteraceae bacterium | reverse complement strand
GAAGAAAGCAAGGTTATCGATTCAAGACCGACCGACGAAGGTGAGCGTATCCGTCGCCGCAGAGAGTGTCTTAAATGCCAGAAGCGTTTCACAACCTATGAGATAATCGAAAGCTTACCCATTGTTGTTATTAAGAAAGATAAATCACGCGAAGTATTTAACCGCGACAAGCTTATAAACGGTATGCTCAAGGCTTGCGAAAAACGTCCTGTTTCCATCAACAGCATTGAACATGCAGTTAACGAGATTGAGGTTGTTCTTCAAAATTCTCTCGACCGCGAGGTTACAAGCGACCACATTGGCGAGCTTGTAATGGACAAACTCAAAGAACTTGACGAGGTTGCATACGTTCGTTTTGCCAGCGTTTATCGTCAGTTTAAGGATATCAGCACCTTTATGGACGAGCTTAACAAACTTTTGACCGACAAAAAATAATAAAAAAGTTTCAATTTTAAGAAAATTATGCTTGACAACGGTATTAAGATGTTGTAAAATACATATCGTTGTCGGTGTGCTGTTATGGCTCAGGTGGTAGAGCACATCCTTGGTAAGGATGAGGTCGGCAGTTCGAGTCTGCCTAACAGCTCCAACAAAAGCACGATGCAAATTGCTTCGTGCTTTTTATTTTTTTGAAACCTAATTGCAAAAAAGAAAAACCGTTGCTAAAAAGCAACGGTTTTTGTGGTGGAGACGGTCGGGTTCGAACCGATGACCTTCTGAATGCCATTCAGACGCTCTCCCAGCTGAGCTACGCCCCCAAAGCACGTTGGTATAATAACACAAACATATTAAAAAAGCAAGTGTTTTTTTACTTAAATTAAAATTTTTTCAAAACCCTGCTTTTCATCGGTTTTTATTGCCTGTTTTAAAAGATGTGGATTTTTTTTTATTTATAGTGTATAATTTATTAAATATTTAGTTTTTCCTTACGGGAGGAATAAAAAATGGTTGAAATTATAAGCAAATTTAATTTTGACGGCAAGGTTATCGACTACAAGCCTTTTGGTAGCGGTCATATCAACGATACATTCGTTATTAGATGCGAGTTAGAAGGCAATGAGATTAAATATATCTTGCAGAGAATCAACACTTCTGTTTTTAAAAAACCCGACGAGGTTATGGCCAACATCTCTAGGGTTACAAACTTCCTTAAAAAGAAAATTGCCGAGTTGGGCGGTAACCCCGAACGCGAGGCTATCACCGTTATTAACACCCGCGACGGTAACCTTTACTATATCGACAAAAACGGTAACTGCTGGCGTGCACTCACTTTTATCGCCAACACAGTATCACTCGACCTTCCCGAAACCGAAAACGATTTTTATCAGAGCGCTGTTGCTTTCGGCAATTTTCAAAAAATGCTTGCCGACTACCCTGTCGACACCCTTTTTGATACTATTCCTGATTTTCATAACACTCCCGTAAGATATGAAAATTTTCTTAGATCACTTAAAAAGAACGCTTCAGGCAGAGCTTATAACGCTTTGGCAGAAATTGAATTTGTTAAAGCCAGAGCCGATTTTATGAGTGTACTTGAGGATGCCAACAAAAATGGTATTTTGCCCCTTAAAGTCACCCACAACGATACCAAAATAAATAACGTTATGCTTGACAAAGATACAAGAGAACCTGTTTGTGTTGTTGACCTCGACACTATTATGCCGGGCTACTCGGTAAACGATTTTGGTGATTCTATTCGATTTGGCGCAAGCACCGCTGTCGAAGACGAAAAAGACCTTTCAAAGGTTCATTTTGATATTAAACTTTTTGAAACATTCACAAAAGGTTTCCTTAAAGGATGTGGCGGCACTTTAACCGACGGTGAGGTTGATTTATTGCCCGAAGGCGCTAAAATGATGACGCTTGAATGCGGTATGCGATTCCTTGCCGATTATATTGACGGTGATACATATTTTAAAACCTCTTACGACGACCACAACCTTGTCCGTTGCAGAACCCAATTTCGTCTTATAGAAGAAATGGAAGAGCATTGGGATGAAATGAAGAGAATTGTTGAACAGTACAAGTGAAAATCTTTATAAAAAACAAGACACTGTATTTTTAAAATACGGTGTCTTATTCTTTTATGATTTTTTT
>JAZNEE010000141.1:0-16850 GCA_045588405.1 Acutalibacteraceae bacterium | reverse complement strand
CCCGTTATTCTCCTCGAAACCCTGAAAAAGAAGATGCTGATTTTGAGTCATCGTCAACAGGGTTCAGCTATGTTTGCCCTGCTTGTAATACCCAAAATTCATCTTTTTCTATTTGTAATAAATGTGGATATAATCCTTTTGTCAGTTCTGAAGAGAAACAAGACTTTTCAAATATAGATTATATAGATGTCGTTTGTCCAAATTGCAATGTGAAACTCTCCTTCTTAAACGATGAAAGAAATACTTTTTGTCCATGGTGTAACTCCAAAATCAACATTAAATAGCTTGACTAGCGAGGTGAAGTTCACCTCGCTTTTGTTATCTTGTAGGGGCGATTCACGAATCGCCCCTACAACAAAATTTTCAAATTGTGTTATTATCTGCATTTTGAGGAGATTTGTGTGAATATATTTACTTTTTCAAAGCGTTGTGATACAATTTGTTCAACACCATTCGAGGAGAGTAAAATGGATATTAGACAGGAATCTTTAAAAAAACATTATGAGTGGAAAGGCAAAATCGAGGTTATTTCCCGTGCTCCTATTAACTCAAGAGAAGATTTATCCTTGGCATACACACCGGGTGTTGCCGAGCCGTGCTTAGAAATCAATAAGGATATTAACAAATCATACGAATTAACACGTCGTTCCAACCTTGTTGCCGTTGTTACCGACGGCACCGCTGTTTTGGGTCTTGGAGACATTGGACCCGAAGCAGGTATGCCTGTAATGGAGGGCAAATGCGCGCTTTTTAAAGAATTTGCCGACGTTGACGCTTTTCCGCTTTGCATAAAATCGAAGGACGTTGATGAAATCGTCAGAACGATATATTTGCTTTCGGGCAGTTTTGGTGGAATCAACCTTGAGGATATTTCGGCACCTCGTTGCTTTGAAATTGAACGCAAATTAAAGGAAATTTGTGATATTCCGATTTTCCACGACGATCAACACGGCACCGCCATTGTTGTTGCCGCCGCTTTGATCAACGCGTTAAAGCTTGTTAAAAAGAGCATTGATGAAGTTAAGGTTGTAATTAACGGTGCAGGCTCTGCGGGTATTGCCATTGGCAAGCATCTTATGAATATGGGCGTTAAAAACCTTACCTTCTGCGACCGGGCAGGAATTATTTGTGAGGGAGATCAAAATAACAATACCGCTCAAGAAGAAATTTCTAAGGTTACAAACCTTGAACACAAAAAAGGCACTCTTGCAGATGCCCTTTGCGGTGCGGATGTATTTATAGGTGTTTCTGCACCAAACCTTGTAACCGAAGAAATGGTGAAAACCATGGCAAACGACGCAATAGTGTTCCCAATGGCTAACCCCACACCCGAAATTATGCCTGATATTGCCAAAAAAGCAGGTGCCCGAGTGGTGGGAACCGGTCGTTCGGATTTCCCAAACCAGATCAACAACGTTTTGGCTTTCCCCGGAATTTTCCGCGGTGCGCTTGACTGCAGAGCCACCTGTATCAACGAAGAAATGAAGGTTGCAACCTCTTACGCTTTGGCTTCGCTTATCCCCGATGACGAAATCACGGAGGATAACATTATCGTCTCTGCTCTTGATAAAAGAGTTGCAAGCGTTGTGGCAGAGGCTGTTGCTAAGGTTGCAAAAGAAACCGGTGTTGCAAGAATATAAAAACATTAAAAATTGGAGCGTGCCTTGTGATGACCAAAAGTGAAAGCCCTAAAAAAATACTTATAATTTTAACCGGTGGCACAATTTGTTCTTTTGCCAATGCAAACGGCGAACAAGAGTCCAACACTAAAAAGGCACAAATGCTCATTGTACAAAATTTTAGAAACAGCGACAGCATTTTTCGCGATGAAGCTTTTGTCAAGTTTGACACTAAAAGACCGCTTGATATTTTAAGCGAAAATATGACCATCAAGCATTGGAACACCCTGATTGGCAAACTCAAACGATATGATTTTTCAAAATATTCAGGCGTTATCATTTTGCACGGTACCGACACCCTTGCCTACACCTCCTCACTTTTATCGCTTTTGCTGTGTGATATAAAAATACCTGTGTTTATGGTTGGGAGTCAGTTGCCTCTTTATGAGCCTAAGGCCAACGGCAATGAAAACTTTAAAACGGCTGTTGAACACATTATCAAAGGAATAAAACCCAACGTCTACGTGGCATATAGAAACGATGAGGTTGTCAAAAACAAAACCGTTTCAACCATGTATATACATTACGGTGCACATTTGTTGCAATGCCCAAATCATTCGAATAATTTCTACAGCCTTGATATGAAGAAAATAACAAAGGGCACATTTTTCAAGGGCGAAGAATCCTGTGGCGGTCACGAACTTCTGCATGCTTGCGGTAAATTAAAGAACTGTGTTTTGCAAATACATCCCTTTGTTGGCATTGATTATTCTCGATTTTCTCTGCGTGGTATAAAAGCTGTTTTGCACCACACATACCATTCGGGCACTATGGCAGTAAATCCATATCACAAAAATGTGGGATTAAGCGAAAAGCAAGCCATAGACTATTCAAAAGATTCTATAATGCATTTAATAAATCGTTGTAACAACGCTAATCCAAAAGTGGATGTGTACATCGAGCCTTGTGACCGTGAAAAGGCTTATCGTTATGAAACCACGGGAATTGTGTTAAGAAATTCTGTAAAAACCTCTTGGCGCACAACTTCAGAAATGGCTTATGTCAAACTGCTGTTGGGATGTGCTTTAGAACTTGAAGGCGAGCAACTTCAAGAATTCATAAATCAAGAAATAAACGGAGAATTTATAAGATAAACAGCACAGAATATCTGTAAACATGGAGGTGGTTTAAGATGAAGAAATACGACGTCGCTGTTTGTGGCGGAGGATTTGCCGGCATTTCGGCAGCACTTGCCGCAGCGCGTGAAAACAAATCTGTTATACTTTTTGAAAAAGAATATATGCTTGGCGGATTGGGAACTGCAGGTCTTATCACAATATATTTGCCCTTGTGCGACGGTTTTGGCCACCAGGTTTCTTTTGGCATTGCCGAAGAATTGTTTAAACTTTCTATTTCCTATGGTGCCGAAGCCGATTACCCCGAAAACTGGCTGGATAACGTCGGCACACGCACCGAAAAAGACAAGCGTTATGAAGTGCAATACAATGCTCAAGTTTTCGCAATTTTGGCTGAAAAGCTTCTGTTAGAAAACGGTGTTGACATCCTTTACGGAAGTTATGTTGTTGGCTTATCTTCTGAAAACGACCGCATAACCACCCTTTTGGTTCAAAACAAATCGGGAAAACAAGAATATGAGGTCGGCTCGGTTGTAGATACAACGGGTGACTGCGACATTGCTCATTTTGCAAATTTACCTACAAAACTGTTTGAGCAAGGAAATGTTCTTGCCGCTTGGTATTATTTTTCTGATATGAATGGATATCATCTGCAAACGGTTGGCGCGTCAGACGTTCCCGAAGAAGAAAAAACAGGCTTGGAAAAAGAGCTGCTTGTCAATCGTCGATTCTCCGGTATTGACGGCAAAGAGCTTTCCGAGCAGGTTTGCCTTTCACACAAAAAGATTTTGGAACATTGGCTCGAAAAAAGACAAACCAATAAAGATGCCGTTATTTCCACCATTCCAACCATTCCGCAAATTCGTATGACACGAAAAATAGTTGGGGAATATGAACTTGCACATACCGAAATGCACACATTCTTTGAAGACTCGATTGGTATGGTTTCAAACTGGAAAAAACGGGGCCCAATTTATGAAGTGCCGTTTAGAACACTTTATAACAGCAAGATGAAAAACTTAATTGTAGCAGGACGTTGCACCTCGGTAAACGAAACATTGTGGGACGTAATGCGCGTTATTCCTTGTTGCGCAGTAACCGGTCAAGCCGCCGGCACCGCCGCTGCTATGACGAATGATTTTACAACGCTCAATATAAAAGAACTTCAAAAGAAGCTTACCGAAAACGGAGTTATTTTACACGAAAAAGATATTATAAAATAACCATAAAACATAAAAAAGCGAGGTGACCAACCTCGCTTTTGTTTTTTGTGTGACAAAATTTTGTTAATATCACTTTTTTCTCAGTTGCCAAAAGGCTACCGCACCTGCGGCGGCAACGTTTAAGGAATCCACCCCGTGAGACATTGGTATCTTCACTGTATAATCACACGCGGTTATTGTGTTTTCTTTAAGTCCGTCACCCTCGGTGCCAAGCACAATCGCCAGTTTATCAACCGTTTCAAGGCACGGGTCGTCAATCGAAATCGAATCATCGGTCAAAGCCATTGCAGCGGTTTTAAAGCCCGATTTTCTTAGCTCATCAACCCAATTATCGTTAAGATATGTCCACGGTACTTGAAAAACAGTGCCCATACTAACCCTTGCAGATCTTCTGTAAAGAGGGTTGCTGCAACCGGGAGTCAGCAACACCGCGTCCATGTGAAGCGCGGCGGCAGAACGGAAAATTGCGCCCAAATTAGTGGGATTCATAACGTCCTCAAGTATGACTACCCTGTTATATTTTTCCAATATATCTTTGGGTTCGGGCAAAGGTTTTCGTTTCATGGCGCAAAGCATTCCACGGGTCAGCATATATCCCGTAAGCTTGGTCAACACGTTAAAATCCGAGATGTAAACGGGGATATCACCACATCGGTCGATAACCTCTCGAGATTCGCCTTCTAAATTGCTTTTTTCCGCCAAAAACGAGATGGGTTCATAGCCACCATCCAAGGCTCTGTTTATAACCTTGGGGCTTTCAGCAATAAATATTCCCTCTTTTTGCATGTGGTGGTTTAGCAATTGAGCCTCGGTAAGCCTTGCAAAAACGTCAAGCTCGGGGGCTTCAAATTCGGTTATTTCAATTACGTTCATAAGTTTTCCCATTCATACTTTTTTGATTATTTTCCGCCTTTAAGCTTTGAAATTCTGTCACGCAACTCGGCAGCGTGTTCAAATTCAAGCAGTTTTGCCGCTTGTTTCATTTCGATAGTCAGCTTCTTTATCATAAACTCTCTTTGCTCGCGCGACATCTGTTTTATGCTCTTTTCGTCCGTCTTTGGAGTAATTTCAATAACATCGCGAACATCTTTAATGATAGTTTTTGGTATGATACCGTTTTTAAGGTTATACTCCGACTGAATCTCACGACGACGAAGCGTTTCGGTAATAGCACGTTCCATTGAAGGCGTTACGGTATCGGCATACATTATGACCTGGCCCTCAGCGTTTCTTGCGGCACGGCCTACCGTCTGAATAAGCGAGGTTTCGGAACGAAGGAAACCTTCCTTATCGGCATCCAAAATCGCAACGAGCGAAACTTCGGGGATATCAAGACCCTCACGAAGTAGATTTATTCCAATAAGCACGTCGAACTCGCCCAAACGAAGCTCGCGGATAAGCTTCATTCGTTCCATCGTATCAACGTCGTAGTGCATATATTTCACCTTGATGCCAAGGTTGTAAAGGTAATCGGTTAAATCCTCGGCCATTTTTTTGGTGAGGGTTGTAACAAGCACTCTTTGACCCTTTTCAGCGCGAATATTGATTTCGGAAACAAGGTCATCAATCTGTCCGTCGGTGGGTTTTACAATGATTTCGGGGTCTAAAAGTCCCGTTGGCCGGATTACCTGCTCGGCAATTCTTGTGGCCTTTTGCTTTTCAAAATCGCCCGGTGTGGCAGAAACATAAATAGCCTGGTAAATGTGCTTGTAAAACTCGTCAAATTGCAAGGGTCGGTTATCAAAAGCCGACGGCAAACGGAAGCCAAACTCGATAAGATTCTGTTTTCGCTGACGGTCGCCGCCGTGCATACCTCTAACCTGTGGCAGAGTGACGTGCGATTCATCAACAAACAGCAAAAAGTCATCGGGCAAATAGTCGAGAAGTGTAAAAGGTGTGCTTCCGGGTTCGCGTCGTGATAAAACGCGCGAATAGTTTTCAACGCCCTTGCAGGTGCCGATTTCACGCAACATTTCAACGTCGTACTCGGTGCGCTGACGAATTCTCTGCGCTTCAATCAGTTTGCCTTGCTCGGTAAAAATGCGAACCTGCTCTTCCATTTCGTCTAATATATCTTTGAGCGCCGCTTCCTTTTCTTCCTCGGGGACTATATAGTGGCTCGCAGGATAGATTCCCGCGTGACCAAGGGTTGTTTTAATTTCACCCGTCAAGGGATTAATCTCGGAAAGACGCTCAATTTCATCGTCAAAAAACTCAACACGGATGGCAGTATCACCCGAATATGCAGGGAAAATCTCAACCACGTCACCGCGAACACGGAACTTGTTACGGGTGAAGTTTACATCATTGCGCTCATATTGAAGATCGATAAGCTTTTTAATCAGCTCGTCGCGTTCCTTTTGCATGCCCGGGCGCAAGGATATAACCATATTTCGGTAGTCAATCGGGTTACCGAGCGAATAAATGCACGAAACCGAAGCAACGATTATAACGTCATTTCTTTCGGACAAAGCACAGGTGGCACTGTGTCGCAATTTGTCGATTTCGTCGTTTATTGCCGAGTCTTTTTCGATATAAGTATCGGTACCGGGGATATAAGCCTCGGGCTGATAGTAGTCATAGTAACTAACAAAATACTCAACCGCATTCTCAGGGAAGAATTCGCGAAACTCCGAACACAGCTGTGCAGCGAGAGTTTTGTTATGAGCGAGAACGAGGGTTGGGCGGTTTACTTTTTCGATAATGTTGGCCATTGTAAACGTCTTACCACTACCTGTAACACCCAGCAAAACCTGTTCTTTGTCACCGTTTTTGATGCCTTCAACCAACTGCTCGATTGCCTCGGGCTGGTCACCCGTGGGTTTGTATTTTGAATGCAAAACAAACTTATCCAACTTCGTTCTCACCTCGCAAAATAACTTTTTAAATAGTATACCACAATTTTCGAAATATGCAAATATAATGTGGCGGTTGTTATACTGCCTTATATGTAAAAACCAACCCCGTAATCGCCAAAACGACTACGGGGTTTAAATGTTTTTATAAAAGACCTAAATCCGAAAGCATTTGACCTGTTGAATCGGATTTTTCGCTTGATACTTCACTGCTTGCTTTTAATTCTTTGAGTGAATTTGCAGCGTTACCTTTAAACAGAATTACAAATGCGCGATGGACGTAAGCAACCGGCAACAACCATGCATGATTTTCTACATATTTGAAATGTACGCTCATAAACTTTTGGCTTGGGAAAATTCTCGACAGAGCATAACTTTTTTTGCCGCCAGTTTTTTGTTGACCAACAGCAATCTTGTTTGTCATGGTGCCAAATGCGCCACCATAAAGCAAATAGCTTTCCATAAGTTCGGTGAGAGTGTCATGCTGTTCATCACCAAACCAAACTCGGCTAAGCTTTCTTGCACCATCGGCAAATTTCAGCATATTTGATTTAATCAGCAGTTCATCCCGTTTTTCTTTATCGACATTTGTGAGATTGTCTAAGATAAACAAGTCCAAAAAAGGTCTTATTCCACAGCCACCATTTTCAAAATGCTTTGACATGTGTGCTATGTGATAAAAATAGAACATATCATCGCTTAAAACGAGCCAATTCTTATAATCATCCTTAGGCTCAGCATAATCCCACACGTTTTTCAAAATATTGTGAGCGCCGTTTGCAAATTCGTCTGAAATAAGATTGAAATGAAGCTCAATGTGGCAACCGCTTTTAGCTTCAAAAGCAATATCGCAGGTGGTTCTCGCAACCTCTTTATATCCGCATTCTTTTTGCAACAACTCGACTGCTTTTTCAAGGTCGCTTTCGTGAACAAGAACATCGATATCACAACTGGTTCTCATCCATGGTTCGGGGTAAAACGCCCTTAAAACCGAGCCTTTGAGCGGTAAAAACTTAATTTCAGCCGTTTCGAACAATTTTGCAACCGTTTGCAGTTCAAAATTCAGATGTTCATAGCGATAAACCGCCATAACTTGAGCTTTTTGGCAAACAGCATAATAAGGGCTGTCCTTTGTGATAAGTCCGTTATCAATAATAGCCTTTGCAACAAGGTGGATAACATCATGTTTTTTGGCTACTCCAAGCAAACTTTTTAAATCCACACCTGCAAAGTCACTTCGTTCGCTCTCGGTCAAAGTTCGACCATAAAAAGCCGCTCGCAAAAGTGACAGCAACACCGAAACGATATGGTTACTCAAGCTTACACTCCTTTTTTACTTATCTCTTTTAAGGATATCGGCTATGCATCTTGGTCTGTGCTTACAAGCTTTGATGTGCCAGCTGTAATTCCCTCAATCAGTTAGACTTTATCGCATCAAAAATTCTTTGACAATTATTGTTGTCTCGAATCGGGAAAAACTCTTCTATCCTTTTTTGATAATCAGTTTCTGTTATAAAATTGTTGTGAATGCACGTTCCGATTTCGGCCACGATTTCATCACATGTGTTACAAACCTTGCCAAAACCGTCCTTTTTAAAATCAAAATATCCGGGAACGGTTGATTGGTCGCCGAAAAACTTGTCAAAGTCAAACTGAAAATAAATGGTCGGCTTTTCCATATAAGCAAAATCGAAGAAAACACTTGAATAGTCGGTAACAAGCAAGCACGATTCTTTCAAAAGTGTTTGTACATCGTAATCGGCAAACGATGCGATTTTTATAGCCTGCGAACTTGAAACAAAATGTTTTATATATTTTTGCACTTCATAGTGCGGATAGAAAACCAATTGCAACCCATTTTCTTCCAACAGAGTGGCTAATTGACTATTATCAATAAGACTTTGCCATTGCTTAAAATATTCCGAGTTTAAAAAATCGTTCTCGTTTGAAATATCTTTTCGCCATGTGGGCATTAACAATATTTGTTGTTTCGCGCCACCTTTGTTCAAACGGTCATATCGCGCAAAACCCACGAGCTTTACAACTTCGTTTTCGTGACCATATACAGATTTTGCATACTCTTGTTCAGGCTTTGCAACACAGGCAAACAATTTGGTTGAAAAGTTTTTCTTGTGTAAAAAAACGTGGTTATTATATGAAATTCCGTGCTGCAAAAAATAAAATTTATTTTGGTATTCTTTTAACAGCTTTAAAGGCTTGCCAACTATATTCGGCACAAACATACCAATGTGTGTCGAAATGATTTTTTCAGCCCTTGCTACCACCCAATAATTTTTAATGCTGTTGTATTGAACTGCGTCAGCCTTGACTTTTTCGTAATCGGCAGAGTTTTTATCTATAAGATAATAAACCTTCTGCTCAGGGTGATTCGTTTTTAAAAAATTATAAAAATGCCAACCGTTATCACGGGCATCTGTTCCACGTTCACTAATCACCCAATATTTACTTTTAGGCAAAAACAAACAAATTAAAGAAAACGCCTTTAAAAGCACAAGTGATTTAATTTGTTTGAATCGTGTTAATATCATTCCTTTGCCCGCCTTTTACAGTTTTTATTATTTATAAGCTTATGCAAAAGTTCCGCCTTGCTCAATATCGGTAATATTATACTGGGCCTCGGGGTCTTCTTCCTCTTCTGGCGGTAAATACATCGCCATAATTACCATTGCTATATTAAAACCAACATAACCAAAGTGGAAAACGCTTATGAACGAATAAACGGCTATCATAGTCCAAAGCGGTATGGTTGTGACCAATTTGGGTTTTTTGCCGTCTTCTCTTTTTGTGACAATTTTATAACATTTAAAAATGCCGTAACTCCAGAATATACATCCAAATATTCCGTAACGGAAAAGCATTTCTATAAATGTATTGTGTGACGCCCACCTCATCGTTCGCGAGTTGAATCCGTCTCCAAACAATAAGACCCTTACATTGTCAAAAAGATACTCGAAATATTGCTTCCACAAATCATAGCGTCCTGTTGTAAGATCGTCAACCGATTCAACACCTCTGAATCTGGCAAGTAACAGATCCAAAACTTGAAGGTTGGCAATACGCTCTACCGCCAAGAAAACAGCTCCGACTACGGCCAAAAGTATAAGATTTCGTATAATGTGCTGTCCGCTTTTTATAATATATGCCAACACAATTACTGCAAGTGTTAAAATATAACTCTTACTGTAAGTGAAAAATCCAACAACAACCAAGAACGTTAAAAGAGCAATATGTCTAAACTTCAGTTTTTTATGACAAAACAAAATAAACGCAATAACAATGCAGTTAAGAGCAGTAAAGTTGTTTGGGTCGCCAAAAAGGCTTCCGAAACGGCCTTGATCCACAACCTTGCCTTCTACAACAACCAAGTTTGTATGTATCATTCTTTTCATTGCAGGTATGCTATCGGCAAACAAACCTATTACGGTTGATATTGCAAAACCTTCGGTATAATAATCAATGGCTTTGATATATTGCTTGGGCTTGAGATTATCACAAAGAATGATCATCGTACACAAATATACGACCGAAGTAAACTCACCAAGGTTCAACGGAACATCAGCATTATTAAAAACAATACTGTATAAAACCATTACTGTCAAAAAACCGATACTGTTAACAAAACGGCCTTTAAGAAAAACCAGTCCTAAATAAGTGGCAACTATAAAAACATACCACGTGATTTGACCATACACCATTATTCGGCTAACCGATGTTATAACCAAAAGCAAATAAGTTGCGTCTTCAACATCGCTTAACATTATAATCGCACACCAATAAAGAACAATTGGCAACACCAATATCTGCCTTCCTATTATGTAAGCAAATACCAACGCCGCAATGCCCCAAATTCCCATTGTTACGGTTTTGTTTCGATTGTTTGTTTTTTGTAACATCATTATTCCTGCCTAAACAATTATTTCCTGTATTTTATTAACAGAATCACGGTTGTCGAAGGTTTCTTCGGCAAGTTTATTTCTGATTTCACGCAGCCGTTCGGGTTGCGATACAATTTCCAATAACTTCTCCGTTATGTCGTCTTGCTGATTTTTACACACAACTCCATGGTTACAATCTTTAATCATATCATCAGTTGAGGTGGTTTCGGTTGCCAAAACCGGCACACCTAAGCAAGCTGCTTCATCAAAAACCATTGGAGCCGCCTCGTGATAAGAGGTGAGTAAAAACAAATCTGCATTTTTTATGTAAGGGTATGGGTTTTGCTTGTTGCCGTAGAAAACGACAGCCTCGCCCAATCCAAGTTCTTCTACTTTTCCTTTAAGGAATCCTTCTTCAATGCCTGATCCCACTATGTGATATTTTACTTTGAGTCCACGCTTTACACATTCGTGTACCGCCTCAACAGCACGCTCTATTCCTTTTTCTTCTGAAAGACGTGCCACGGTCACAATGTTAAAACATTCTTTGTCATATTGAACGCCGTCACCGGCAAGATTTTTTATTTTCTCATAATCGTTACAGTTGCGGATACTTATTGTTTTATCGGCAAACTGCGGCAAACATTCCACAAAAACTTTTCGGCAACCTTCCGAACAAGCAACAATTTGGTCAAACTCGCCATATATTCTTTTGCTTTGTTTGTTGTTGCCACCGTTAAGACTGAAATCGCAATGCAGCCAACCAATCTTTTTGTCTGCCTCAATTTTTTTCAAAACAAACTCGTTACATCCGCCGTAAATACCGTCCTGTGCACATTCGTGCAGATATGAAACCGCGTAATCATAGCCTTTATACTTTTTTTGGAACGGCAACATCAATTTAATAACAAATGCCTGTCCAAAAACTTTGGCGAGAACCTTCCAAATCGCCCTTGCCGTAAACATAAACGGGTTTTTCTTGGCATCGCGCGCAAAACTGCCGAAATGTTTAAACGGTGATTTTACGATTATGACCTTAACACCTTCGGGAACAGAAGCAAGTTGTTCGGGTTTTGCGTAAAAAAGCAACAGAGTCACGTCGTATTTATCCTTGATTTCCATAAGAAGGTTCATAAGGCTTATCTGAACTCCGCCTGTTTCAAGATTGTTATTGACAATAATGACCTTTTTCACGCTGTTCCCTCCTTTTATTTCAATCCATTTTCTTGGCTTTTCTCACACCCTGCTTCATAAGAGCAAAAGCCTTTTTCCAACCGGGTGTTGAATACTCGGTTCTATGCTTAAAGCAATGATAGAGTGCCGAAAGAGATGCCAAAACTCCCATCAACTTATAAAAAAGTACGCCTTTATCTATAAAAAATTTGTCTGTGTATCCTGCAAACCATGTCGACTCTTTATGATCTACAACACCTATGGTATCGGAGCATGTGTATACCGAAAGCTTTTTCTTATAACAGTCGTTCAAAAAGCAGGTGTCTTCTCCACAAGCATAAAGCGTTCCGCCACCAAACTGGTGATGGAATTTTATGTTGTGCCAATCAACAGAGCTTCTCCTAACACTCATAGCGTATGTACCGTAGGAAAACTTTTTGCGTTTGAGTTTTTGGGTTGATTTCACGATGTTTTCCGGTTCGCTTCCATTTCGTGAAACGAGGAAATTGAAAATAACAACATCTGCATCGGGATGATTTTCATAGAAATCACACACTGTTTTTTGGTAATCATCTTTGTACACAACGTCGTCATCGGCAAAAAGACAAATGTCTGCCGATGAATATATCAATGATAAATTACGATTCTTTCCAACACCACGCGTTTGAGTAGATACCATTTTTGCAGTATAACCGTCAAACTCCTCTTCTTCGTAAGAAGTGTGGTCACATTGATTGGCAAAAACGACATCGGACTTAATGTTCATTTCTCTAACAAGAGAAAAATCATTTTGATTCATCGTCGCACATAAAACTTCCAGCGTTAACACTATTATTCTCCTTTTGCTTGCAAATTTGCGTAACATTTACATAGCAACACATTATTATTATAATACCACAAATCACATAAGTCAATCAAAACATAGCATCAAAACACAGGTGGCGCACTTATTTTTTTGATATTAACGTGTTGTTTGTTCAAAATTGCAAAAAAAGACCCCCGCTTTCAAAAAAACAGGGGCTTTAAAATTCAAGTTTGGAACCAAATTTTTTAGTTGTTTTGAGCGTTTAAATAATCGATATATTCTTCAAGGCACATTCCCAAGCGGTTCATTTCCTTGGCGTGTTCAACACCCACATAACGGTAATGCCACGGCTCATAAATGATTTTTGTGATTGCTTTTTTATCCTTTGGATAACGGAGAACAAAACCAAAATCTTCGGCATTTTCTTGAAGCCACTTGAAGGCTTTTGAGTTTTCAAAGTTGGTTTCAACGCTGTTTATATCAACGGCAAGCCCCAAATTGTGCTCGCTTGTACCCGGTCTTGCGACCATTGTTGCCGCCTTTGCGGTTGCCTTTTCCTCTGATAAACCATTTTCATCCATAAACCGTTTGACACGCTTTTTGAACAAGCCTTCCTGGTACTCATAGGTTCGGTATGCCGAGATGGTTTTCATCTTGATTCCGTCCTTTTTGGCGGCTTTGCACATTGCCACAAAAGCATCAACCACACGGCTGTCCAAATAACGGCTTGATGATTTGTTGTCGGTGTAATTCAGGTCGATTTTTGCCTTGTCAACACCCGAAATATACTCCTTTGACACAGGGTTATCGGGGTTTGCAAGCATCAAATACCACTGCTCAGTTTCACTCTTGGAAGGGTCTCTTTCAGGGGCTTTGACAACATATTCATCCTCGTCCTTTTGAGACTCATTTTCGGGGTCGGTTGGTTGAGGCTTACTTGTTGCATTGCTTGTTGTTTCACTCGAATTTCCACTTGAAGAATTGTTGGAATTTGTCTGTGAGGAAGAAACATCACTAGGCATATTGTTTTCTTCCGAAAAACTATTTTGTCCACTTTCGATATCGGAAACGCCGTCTATCGAAGCCGCTGTATCGGTTGTATCACCTGCTGTTTTTGGGCTTGAATCACAAGCCGAAAAACCTGAAACTGCAAATATTAAAGAAACTGCAAGGCATAAAATTTTAAAGCTTTTCATAACGTCCCGCCTTTTGCGAAAATTCGACATTTTTCTCAATTATACACCCATAATAATCCTTTTTCAAGAAATTTAATTTGGCGTGCAAAAACTGTTTACTTTTCGGCAAATATAGTATAAAATAGATATAATTAAATTATTTAGTCGTTGGGCTTTTAGCCCGATTTGAGAGGATTAAAAATGACCGATAAAATCATCGTGAGAGGTGCCAGAGAGCACAACTTAAAAAACATAGACGTTGAAATTCCACGCGACAAGCTGGTCGTTTTCACGGGTCTTTCGGGCTCGGGGAAATCGTCGCTTGCCTTTGACACGCTTTATGCTGAAGGTCAGCGCCGTTACGTCGAATCGTTGTCCTCCTACGCAAGACAATTTTTGGGTCAGATGGAAAAGCCCGACGTTGACAGCATTGACGGTCTTTCTCCCGCCATTTCAATCGATCAGAAAACCACCTCGAAAAACCCTCGTTCGACCGTTGGAACGGTGACCGAAATTTACGACTACCTTCGTTTGCTTTATGCACACGTTGGTGTTCCTCATTGCCCTATTTGCGGAAGAGAAATTGTTAAGCAATCGGTTGACCAGATTGTTGACCGCATTTTGGAAAACGGTGTGGGTGACAAGGTGCTTATTATGTCACCTGTCGTTCGCGGTAAAAAGGGCGAACATCAAAAGTTGCTTGAAAAAATAAAAAAAGACGGCTACGTCCGTGTTCGTATAGACGGCGAAGTTTTTGACCTATCCGAAGAGATTAAACTTGAAAAAAACAAAAAACACACCATCGAAACGGTTGTTGACCGTTTGGTTTTAAAAGACGGAATTGCAAAAAGACTTACCGACAGCGTTGAAACGGCTTTGAAGCTTTCGGGTGGAACGCTTACCGTATCGGTTATTGGCGGTGAAGAGTACACCTTTTCGGAAAACTATGCTTGTCCCGACCATGATATCAGCGTGCCGGAACTTGCACCCAGAATGTTCTCGTTCAACAGTCCGTTTGGCGCTTGTCCCACCTGCACAGGTCTTGGCATTTTCATGAAAATCAATCCCCTTTTGCTTATTCCCGACGAAAATCTTTCGCTTGCCGATGGTTGTATAAGAGCCAGCGGTTGGGGTACTTCGGGTTGGGGTGCCAAAGAGCAAGGCACTATTGCTTTGATGTATTACGAAGGCCTTGCCAAGCACTTTGAGTTTGACATTAACACACCTTGGAAAGACCTGTCTGATGATATTAAAGACATTATTCTTTACGGAACGGGCGACCTTAAAATTGAGTTTACAAGAAACTTCGGTTTTGGCGGCGGAGGCAAATTCTCGGTGCCTTTCGAAGGGGTTGTAAACAATCTTGAACGCCGTTACAAAGAAACCTCGAGCGACTATTCGCGCAATGAAATAGAGGCGCTTATGACCGAGTCACCTTGTCCCGATTGCGGTGGCGCAAGGCTTAAACCCGAGATTTTGAGTGTCACCGTCGGCGGAGTCAACATTAAGGAACTTTGCGATATGCAGGTTGTTGACAGCTATAAATTCTTTGAGGAATTAAAGCTGGACAGCCGCGGCACAAAAATTGCCGCACCCATTGTCAAAGAGATTAAAGCAAGACTCAACTTCCTTATAAGCGTTGGCCTTGATTATTTAAGCTTATCGCGTGCTTCGGGCACACTTTCGGGCGGTGAAAGTCAGCGTATCCGTTTGGCAACGCAAATCGGTTCATCGCTTATGGGCGTTTTGTATATACTTGATGAGCCGAGTATCGGACTTCATCAACGCGACAACGAAAGACTTCTTAAAACTCTTTGTGATTTGCGTGACCTTGGCAACACGGTTATTGTTGTTGAGCACGACGAAGATACAATGCGTGCCGCTGATTTTATTGTTGATATTGGCCCGGGCGCCGGTGTTCACGGAGGCAGCGTTGTCTGTGCAGGCACGCCAAAAGAGATTTGTGACTGCAAGGAATCTATCACAGGCGACTACCTTTCGGGTAGGAAAATCATTGCAGTACCTAAAAAAAGACGCCCCGGTAACGGCAAGAAAATTACCATTGTGGGTGCCACTGAAAACAATCTGAAAAACATCACCGTTGATATTCCACTTGGAAAAATGGTTTGTGTAACGGGCGTTTCGGGGTCGGGTAAATCCTCGCTTGTCAACAGCGTTATTTACGAGCGTTTGGCCTGCGAACTTAACGGTGCAAAACGAATTTGGGGCAAGCACAAAGAGATAAAAGGCATAAACGAGCTTGACAAGGTTATTGAAATTAGCCAATCGCCCATCGGCAGAACTCCGCGTTCAAACCCTGCTACGTACACAGGCGTGTTCAACGATATTCGTGAGCTTTTTGCCGCAACTAAGGACGCAAGAGAAAAAGGCTATTCGGCAGGACGTTTTTCGTTCAACGTTAAAGGCGGACGCTGTGAAGCCTGCGAGGGTGACGGCATAATCAAAATTGAAATGCACTTTTTACCCGATATTTACGTGCCTTGCGAGGTTTGTAAGGGTAGCCGTTACAACCGAGAGACCTTGGAGGTAAAATACAAAGACAAAAGCATCTACGACGTACTTGAAATGACGGTTGAAGAGGCTATGTATTTCTTCGAAAGCCACCCCAAAATTTATCGCAAATTGCAAACACTTTTCGACGTTGGCCTGGGCTACGTTAAACTTGGTCAGCCCGCAACAACCCTTTCGGGTGGTGAGGCACAGCGTGTAAAACTTGCCACCGAGCTTTCAAAAAGACCTACGGGTAAAACGGTTTATATTCTCGATGAGCCCACAACGGGACTTCACACCGACGACGTAAACGGACTTATTCACGTTTTCAACCGACTTGTTGATGCCGGTAACAGTATGATTGTAATAGAGCATAATCTTGACGTTATAAAATCTGCCGACCATATCATCGACCTAGGTCCCGAAGGCGGACAAAAGGGTGGAAACGTGGTTTGCG
>JAZNEE010000140.1:0-4879 GCA_045588405.1 Acutalibacteraceae bacterium | reverse complement strand
TACTTTGCCAAAATATTGGTGTAAAATAACTTTAAGGCGGTGATAAGTTTTGTTTGGCTACGTTTCGGTTCACAAACCCGAGTTAAAGGTTAAAGAGTTTGAAATTTACAACGCCGTTTATTGTGGACTTTGCCGTCATTTGGGCAAAACTTATGGGGCTTTATCCAAACTTTGCCTTAATTATGACCTCACTTTTTTGGCTCTGTTGCAAAGTTCATTACAAGAAGGTTGCGACGGCTATGAGCAGAAAAAATGCCGTGCTAATCCTTTTAAAAAATGCACCTATTGTAAAAACGACTCGGTATTTCAGGACTATGCCGCGGCAGTTTGTGTCAGTTTGACCGATCTAAAGCTTGCCGACAATGTTGCCGACAGCGGTTTTTTCAAATCGTTGGTTTTCCGTTTTTTGAGGCTGTTTTCTAAAAATTGGAGCAAAAAAGCTTTTAGTAAATACCCGTTTTTAAAGGAAATTTTATCCGACTACCAAAAAGAACAATCGGCAGCCGAAAGCAACTCTGATTGCACACTCGACCTTGCTGCAGAGCCTTCGGCCAAAGCGTTATCGCGAATATTTGAGTTTATATCCCCCGATGAAAAGCACAAATTCGTGCTTTCAAAAATGGGCTACTGCATCGGCAAATGGGTTTATCTTTGCGATGTGGCTGATGATATTGAAAAGGATATTAAAAAAGGCAATTTCAATCCCATAAAAACCGACGTTCCAGAAGGTATTAACCCTAAAAAATATGCCGAAGAACGTTTGATTCCCAATATGAACGTCTGTTTTGTTGAATGCGGAAAATATTCGGAATTGCTTGACTATAAAAAACACAAACCCATTGTGGATAACATAATTTACGACGGCCTTAAAAACCGTCAGGCAAAAATATTCAAAGAGGAGAAACTTAAATGAGAGACCCCTATTCTTTACTCGGTATCGACCGTACCGCAACCGACGAAGAGGTGAAAGATGCCTATCGCAAGATGGCAAGAAAATATCATCCCGACAATTTTAACGATAACCCTGCCGCAACCGAGCTTGCAACCGAAAAAATGCAGGAAATCAACGAAGCCTATGATGAAATAATGAACAGCCGTAAAAACGGTAGCAAAAAGAAAAGTTCGTCCGGTTTTGGCGGTTATTCCGAGAACTCCAATTTTAAGGATGTTCGCGAGCTTATAAGTGCAGGTCGATTTGAGGATGCGCAAGAGATTTTGGATGGCGTACCGCCCGAATCACGCGATGCCGAATGGTATTTCTTAAACGGCACCGTGCTTTATCGCAGAGGTTGGTTTGATGCCGCTTACACAAGCCTTGCAACCGCTTGCAGAATGGATCCCACCAACGACGAATACCGTGCCGCTTTAAACCACATGCAACGAAGCCGAAACGGTTATTCTTCATACGGTAACGGTGGCGGAACAGTTGCAACCTGCACCCCTTGTGATTGCTGTGCGGGGCTGATGTGCATGGATATGTGTTGCCGTTGTATCTGATATGAAAAACACTGTTAAGATAACCTGCTGTGGCGTAATTTCAGCACTTGCCACTGTTTTGATGATGGCGACCAACATTCCCATAGCACTTTACACCGTGCCTTGTATCGCGGGTATTCTTTTTATGATTCCTGCCATTGAATTCGACTCAAAGTGGGGCTTTCTTTGCTATGGTATAACGGCCGTTTTATCGCTTATACTGCCCACCGAACGAGAAGCGTTAATCGTTTTCATCGGCGTTTTGGGATATTACCCCATTTTAAAAATGCTGATTGAAAGAATTGGCAAAAGACCGCTTGAAATGCTTATCAAACTTGCCGTTTTTAACATCGGAGTGGTTGCTTCTTATTTTGTTATAATAAAAATTCTCGGCTACAACGTTTTTGCCAACGAATATGCCGGTTGGAAGGTTACCGCTATTGCACTGTTGGTCGTTGGAAATGCAGTTTTTTTGATTCTCGACTATGCCATAACCAACCTTATCCGCTTTTATTTCTTTAAGCTGAGAAAACCAATCAGAAAAATTTTGGGTCTTAAAGGGAAATATTAAAAAAGAAGTCTTGGAAAAATCCAAGACTTCTTTTTTTTATTTCATCAATTCCTCGATTTTTTGCTTTGTGGCAAGCCCTAATGAAAAGGCGGTGGCACTGCCCGATGCTATGCTAAGCTTTAAAGCGTAAATATAATCACCTTGCTTTAAATATCCTGCAATGAACCCTGCAACTGCAGAATCCCCTGCTCCAACCGAGTTTACAAGACTTCCTTCAGGTGCTTCCATTTTATGGATTTCGCCCTTTTCATCAACCAAAACAGCACCTTTTTCAGCTATTGAAACAAGCACGTTTTGGGCACCTTTTTCTTTGAGAAGTTTGGCTCCCTCGATTATTTCATCTTCAGAATTTAGCGGTTTCCCCAATGCTGCGGCAAGTTCTAAATGATTGGGTTTTATGAGAAACGGCTTGCATTTTAGCGTTTTTAAAAGCAAATCACCCTCGGCGTCTACAACGGTTTTTACTTTTCTTTCCTTTACTGCTTCAAGAATTTTTTCATAAGTGTCACTTGGCATTCCTTTTGGGATACTGCCTGCAAGCACCAAAACATCTCCTTGCTTTAAATATTTCAACTTTTCATAAAGCCTTTCCATATCGGCGTTGGTGATTTGCGGTCCTTGGCAGTTAACGTCGGTTTCAAAATCGGCTCTGAGCTTCACATTTATTCTTGAATTGCCCTTTTCTAGCTTAACAAAATCAGTTTTTATTAGCTTTTCTTTGAGCTGTCGCTCAATTTCATCACCCGTAAAGCCTGCAATAAAGCCCAAAGCGGTTGAAGAAACACCAAGTTCGTTTAAAATAATCGACACGTTTATGCCTTTTCCGCCTACAAAAAATTCTTCACTGCTTGAACGATTTATTTCACCCTGCAAAAGACAGGGCAAATTTAACGTATAATCAAGTGCTGGATTTAATGTCACTGTGTAAATCACGGTTATCACCTCTTTTTTTATGATAACTTTTTTCTTATCAAAAGTCAATCACTCTATGAAAGCTGAAATGTTTGTAAAAATATATATTTAACCCAAAATAAACATTAAAAACACTTTTATTTTTACATCAACTGTGGTAGAATTATATAGAATATTGATTATAACCGCAAAAGCGGATTCTTGAAGGAGTATATTATGGGACTAATAGCTAAATTATTCGGCAATTACAGTGAGCGTGAAATCAAACGTATTGTGCCGTTACAACAGCAGGTCTTGGCTTTGGAAGAAAAATATGCCGCCATGAGTGACGACGAGCTTAAAGGCATGACCGACAAGTTGAAATCACAGTTAAACGAAGGTAAGCCTTTGGACGCTATTTTGCCCGATGCCTTTGCCGTTTGCCGTGAGGCCGGTTGGCGTGTGCTTTCGATGAAACACTTCCCGGTTCAAATTTTGGGTGGTATCATTCTCCATCAAGGCCGTATCAGTGAAATGCGTACCGGTGAAGGTAAAACTCTTGTTGCAACCTTGCCGGCATACTTAAACGCACTCACAGGCAAAGGTGTTCACATCGTTACCGTTAACGATTACCTTGCACGACGCGACAGTGAGTGGATGGGCAAGATTTACAGCTTCTTGGGTCTTACAGTCGGTCTTGTTGTGCCCGGAATGAGCAACGAGGAAAAACGCGCCGCTTATGCCGCCGACATCACCTATTGCACCAATAACGAGCTTGGCTTTGACTATTTGCGCGACAACATGGTCATTTATAAAGAGCAACGCGTTCAGAGAGGTCATAACTTTGCCATTGTTGACGAGGTTGACTCTATTCTTATCGACGAAGCCAGAACTCCACTTATTATTTCGGGTCGCGGTGATAAATCATCTGACCTTTATCTTTCGGCAAACAAATTTGCACGTGGACTTAAATGCGTTAAAATTCGCGAAAGCGATGATAAAAAGAACGATGAAGAATTGCAGATCAACGGCGATTATGTTGTTGATGAAAAGGCAAAGACCTGTACTCTCACCCCACAAGGCGTTGAAAAAGCCGAACGTTACTTTAACATCGAAAACCTAAACGATGCCGATAATATCACCATATCTCACCATATCCAACAGGCTATTAAGGCCTATGGCATTATGAAACGCGACGTTGACTACGTTGTTAAAGACGGTGAGGTGCTTATCGTCGATGAGTTTACGGGTCGTATTATGTACGGACGCCGTTACAATGAGGGTCTTCACCAGGCTATCGAAGCCAAAGAAGGCGTTAAGGTTGCGCACGAATCCAAAACACTCGCAACCATTACCTTCCAAAACTTCTTCCGCCTTTATAACAAGCTTTCGGGTATGACGGGTACTGCTCGCACCGAGGAACAAGAATTTCAGCAGATTTACAAGCTTGACGTTGTTGAGATTCCTACCAACAAGCCCGTTATCCGTGAGGATAAGTCCGATATTGTTTACAAAACCGAAAGAGCTAAATTCAATGCCGTTATTGAAAACGTTGCCGAGTGTCATGCCAAGGGTCAGCCTGTGCTTGTCGGCACCATTTCGATTGAGCGAAGCGAAGCTTTGAGCGCGTTGCTCAAAAAGAAAGGCATTAAACATAACGTTCTTAACGCCAAATACCACGACAAAGAAGCCGAGATTATTGCCCAGGCAGGTAAATTCGGCGCAGTTACCATTGCTACAAACATGGCAGGTCGAGGCACCGATATTATGCTTGGCGGTAACGCAGAATATTTGGCAAAATCAGAACTTAGAAAATTGGGCTATTCCGATGAACTTATTTCGGAAGCCACCGGCTTTGCCGACACGCATAATGCCGACATTTTAAAAGCAAGGGCTGAATATGCCCAGTTTTATGAGAAATATAAAGCCGAAAACGCCCCC
>JAZNEE010000139.1:0-3696 GCA_045588405.1 Acutalibacteraceae bacterium | reverse complement strand
CCGTTGAATGCATGATGATTCCCGACATGGTGCTGGCCACCGCAGAGCAGTTTGCGCTGCAGAATAAAGACGTATTGGTGCTTCTGACCGACATGACCAACTTCGCCGATGCGATGAAGGAAATTGCCATCACACAGGAGCAGGTTCCTTCTAACCGCGGTTATCCGGGCGACCTTTATTCGCAGCTTGCTTCCCGTTATGAAAAGGCGGGTGACTTTGCCGATTCTGGTTCTGTCACCGTTTTGGCCGTTACCACAATGCCGGGTGATGATGTAACCCATCCCGTTCCCGATAACACCGGTTATATCACCGAAGGTCAGTATTATCTTAAAGGTGGCCGTATAGAGCCTTTTGGTTCTCTTTCACGATTAAAGCAGAACGTGAACAACAAAACAAGAAAAGACCATCGCGCACTTATGGATGCAATGATTCGAATGTATTCTTCTTACAGAGAAACACTCGAAAAGAAGAACATGGGCTTTTCTATGAGCCGTTGGGATGAAAAATTGCTGAAATACGGTGAACTTTTTGAAGAAAAACTTATGTCACTATCGGTTAATCTTCCGCTTGAAGAGGCACTCGATTTGGGCTGGGAGATTTTAGCAGATTGCTTCGACAAGCAAGAAACCGGAATAAAGTCAGACCTTACTGATGAATTTTGGCCTAAAAGGTAAGGAGGACTAAAGCTTTGGCAAAAATCAAACTAACCAAAAATGAGTTAAAGGTACAAAAAGACGCACTTAAAATGTACCGCCGATATTTGCCTACTCTGACGCTGAAAAAACAACAACTTCAATCCGAAATTCGCACAATCGAAGCCAAGGCTAAAGCTGTGAGAAAAGAAAGAGAGAATCTTGAATTCGGATTCAGAGAATGGATTGCTGTTTTCAGCGAAATAGATGCTTTCCCAGAGGATGTTATAACAGTCAGCAATATCAGAAAAGGAATGGGTAATATTGCGGGTGTTGATATTCCAACCTATGAAGGCGCAGATTTCAAAAGAGGAGATTATGACTTCTATGAAACACCTCTTTGGGTGGATATAGCTGCCAACTATATGGAAAAAGCAATGTCCCTTGATTTAGAAGCCGAGGTGTTGGATGAGCAGGTTAAGTTGTTGGGGGTTGAACTTCGTGCAACTTCTCAACGAGTAAATCTGTTCGAAAAGGTTAAAATCCCCGAAACTTTGGAAAACATCAAAAAAATATCGATTTATATGGCCGACCAGCAGGTTAGTGCCGTTGTGCGTTCAAAAATTTCAAAACGCAAAATAGCCCTTCGTAATGCTGTGGCTTCCGAAGAGGAGGTTTATTCGTTATGATCGTGCCTATGAAAAAAGTGTCCCTTATAATCAAAGGGGATAAAAAGAATGAAACTCTCAAAGCACTTCGCAAATTAGGAATCGTTCACATCGAGGTTACCGAAGGCTCGGGCGAAAGGCTGGGTAAACTGCAAGAGCAGTTATCTTTGCTTGAAAATGCAGTTTTCACAATAGGAAAAAGTAAAAACATCGAGCAAAAAGAGGTAAACGTTGCAAAAGCCTTGGCGGTTGCAACTGAAGTTGATGCTCTATGTGAAGAGAAGAAACAATTTATGGCTGAAAGAATTGCCTTAAACGCTGAACTTGAACGACTTAAAAACTGGGGCGACGTTGACCCTGACGAAATAAATGATTTGAAATCAAAGGGTATCGATGTTTCTTTCTACGAAATGCCTAAAAGAGAATATGAAAAACTCAACGAGAGCGTGAAAACAGTTCGACTGGAAACAGGTAAATCGTCAGTTAAGTTTATGGTGCTTGAATCCGATTCTAACGACAATAAAGAAGCACTTTCACAACTAAATGTATATCGTTTATCGTTACCGGAAATCTCTACTGATGATATGAATCAAAGACTCTCTGAGTTAAACGCTCGTATTGATGCAATAGATGAAACAATTGCATCTAAAACTTGTTATGTCGAGAGCATAAAAAATGCAATAAAGTCAACCCTTAAAGAAATAGAGTTTGAAACCTATGAAACGGGTATGACCGATGAAGATTTATCACCGGACAGCGAGCAATCTTTCTTTATTGCTTATATCAAAGGGTATATCGAGCTTGAAAACGTTGACAGGTTGAAACAAGCGGCCGCGAGCAATTCTTGGGGACTTCTTTTGGAAGACCCGACCGAAGAAGATAACGTTCCCACCAAGCTTAAAAACAACAAGTTTGTAAGCCTCATCTATCCGTTAACCGATTTTTTGGGAACTGTGCCCGGGTATTTCGAGTATGACATATCGGGTTGGTTTTTGGCATTTATTTTGATATTCTTCGGAATTATTTTCGGAGACGGTGGATATGGCTTGATTATATGTGCAGTTGCGGCTGCTCTAATTATCAAATCATTGATTACCAAAAAACCAATTTCATCGGTTTCCTTACTTGTTGGACTTTTCGGTTTGTCAACAATAGTGTGGGGCACCTTAACCTGCACTTGGTTTGGACTGCCGGTAGAACAACTGCCGAATTGGTTGAAAAACTTATCAGTCCCGGTAATCTCCAATGTTTATGGTGACAAGATTTGGTATCCGTTCTGGACAAATGGTGAAGTGGGTCTAACAACGGCTCAAAATCTTCAAATTTTCTGTTTCTCTTTGGCGTTGATACAGTTGACGGTGGCTCATATTAAAGGAACTTTGAGAAACAAAAAATCCGTTAAAATGCTGGGTGATATAGGCTCTATATTACAGCTTATCGGCATTTATTACATCGTGTTAAGTCTTGTTGTTAATGCCGAGGTGTTCAGCTTTGGGCTTGTTATCGGCACAATTCCCGTCGGAACGGTCGCAATAGCGCTGATAGGCATAGGATTTGTTCTAAGCTTCGTATTTTCAAACTATGAGGGAAGCGTCCTTAAGTCTATACTAACAAGTTTAACCAACATTGTGTCGGTTTTGCTTGGAGTGGTTAACGTTTTCTCGGATATTGTTTCGTATATACGACTTTGGGCTGTCGGACTCGCAGGTGCCGCAATTTCTGCCACCGTTAATGAGTTGGCAGGGCCACTGCTTGGAAACTTTATGTTTATGATATTGGCTCTTGTTCTTTTGGTGTTTGGTCATGGTCTCAATATGATACTGAATATTTTATCGGTTATAGTTCACGGAATAAGACTTAACACTTTGGAATTCTCTTCGCATTTGGATATGTCGTGGAGTGGCCATAAATTTAAACCGTTTGAAGAATAATTGATTATAAAGGAGAAAATTTTATGAATTTAGGATTATTAGCAACAGCATTGGTAATGGGCATTGCAGCAATCGGCTCGGCTATTGGTATAGGTATTGCAGGTCAAGCATCCATCGGCGCATGGAAAAAGTGTTATATGAGCAATAAAGCAGCACCCTTTATTCTTACCGTTTTTGCAGGTGCACCTTTGACACAGACTATTTACGGCTTTCTTTTGATGCAGCAGATGAAGGGTTCTTCTGCTGACCCCGCATTTTTGCTTGGTCTTGGAATTGCATCAGGTGTTGCAATGGCATTGTCGGCTGTTTTCCAAGGCAAGGCAGGTGCTGCCGGTGCAGATGCTTTGGCTGAAACCGGTAAAGGCTTCTCGCAGTACATCACTGTCGTAGGTCTTTGCGAAACCGTTGCTTTGTTCGCACTCGTTTTCAGCATGGTTGCATTAGCTTAATTAAAAATTAAAAGTG
>JAZNEE010000138.1:0-2147 GCA_045588405.1 Acutalibacteraceae bacterium | reverse complement strand
GCTTTATTGCAATTTTAGTAACCTCGGGTATATCAAGTCCTATATTGCAAAGTTCTTCCGCTTTCGAAAAAACGTTTTTAACTGTATCGAACATTTTAACCTCGCCGCCCGACAAAACAAGTAGTTTATCAGCGGTTTTTGCCATATCCTCCATACTGTGAGAAACAATAATAACAGCTGCGTTATTCTCGTCGCGGTAGGATTTAATTTTTGAAAGAATGTTGTCCCTGCCTTCGGGGTCAAGTCCTGCAGTAGGCTCATCCAAAATTAGAACATCAGGTTTCATTGCAACAACACCCGCAATGGCAACCCTTCTCTTTTCGCCACCCGATAAATCGAAAGGAGATTTTGAAAGAAGCTCTTTTTTTAGGCCAACAAGCTCTGCAGCATAGCGAACTCTATCTTTTATTTCATCCTCTGAAAGACCCATGTTGGTAGGTCCAAAAGCAATATCCTTTTCGGCAGTTTCTTCAAAAAGCTGATATTCGGGATATTGAAAAACAAGACCAACCTTGAATCTTACTTCGGATATTTTTTTATATTCAGTCCATATATCCTTACTTTCGAGCAAAACATTGCCGCTTTCAGGCTTCATAAGGCCATTGAGCATTTGAACAATGGTTGATTTACCCGAACCCGTATGACCAATTACACCGATTATTTCACCACGCTCAATTGAAAACGAAACATCGTTAACAGCATGGGTCACAAACGGCGTACCTTGACCATAGGTATAGACTAAATTTTTGACTTCTAATAATGACAAAGGAATTCCTCCTAAAAAATGCGTTATTTAAACGCTTCGGTCAAAGCCTTGGCGCATTCATCAACATAAAGAATGCCACCATCAAGGTCTATGCCACTTTTTTTAAGTTCAAAGCAAAGCTCGGTCGGTTGAGGTACATCAAGACCGGCCTTCTTTAAAATATCAACGTTAGAAAAAACTTCGCGTGGTTTTCCGTCAAGCACAATTTTGCCTTTATCCATAACAATCGCACGGTCGGCAAGTGCCGCTTCGTTCATATAATGAGTTATAAGAATAACCGTTATATTCTTTTCCTTACAAAGCTTACTTATAACCTCCATAACCTCTTTGCGACCTTTAGGGTCGAGCATAGCGGTTGGCTCATCAAAAACAATGCATTTAGGTTCCATCGCGATAATTCCTGCAATAGCTACCCTTTGCTTTTGGCCACCCGAAAGGTTATGCGGTGCGCTTTTTTTATAATCATACATTCCAACGGCTTTTAAAGCTTCGTCTACCCTTTTAACCATTTCATCATGAGGTAAACCTAAGTTTTCAAGACCAAAAGCAACGTCTTCATCAACAACCGTTGCAACAAGCTGATTATCGGGATTTTGAAAAACCATACCAACAGTTCTTTTAACCTCGATATCAGTTTCATCGTCACCGGTTTTAATTCCGTTTACGGTTACAGAGCCTTTTTGAGCAACAAGAAGTCCGTTAAGCAATTTAGCAAGAGTAGATTTACCCGAGCCGTTATGCCCTAAAACTGCAGTAAACTCACCCTCATTAAAGCTTAAGGAAAAATCCTCCAAAACTTCAAAAGAGCCTTCATCGTTTTCATATTCAAATGTAATGTTATCAACTTTAATCAGTTCGTTCATTTCTTTACCCAATAGGTTGTGTTACCGCAAGGCAACACAATATCGCGATTTGTTACTTTAAGACCGATTTCATCGGTAACCGCGGTACCTTTACCCTTTAACACGGTGTTATTAACCATATAATTTATTATTGTCGGTGAAATACCACCCGAATATGAATTAAGCAAGAAAAATACCGGATCATCACTTAAAATCTGTGAAGTAAAATTAAGCAATTCACCTAATTGTTGCTCTAATTTCCAAACCTCACCGTTAGGACCACGTCCGTATGACGGCGGATCCATAACAATTCCGTCATATTTATTGCCTCTTCTTATTTCCCTGGCAATAAACTTCATACAATCATCAACAAGCCATCTTACGGGTTTGTCACCAACGCCCGAAACAGAAGCATTTTCCTTAGCCCAGCCAACCATACCTTTTGAAGCGTCAACATGAGTTACGCTTGCACCTGCTTTAAGGAAGTCGGATCGTAGCCATGTCGTTCTGTGAGCCAAGGAGTTGACTATAAAGTTGTC
>JAZNEE010000137.1:0-2074 GCA_045588405.1 Acutalibacteraceae bacterium | reverse complement strand
TAAAGGTCTTTATGATTTTTGCGACCGTATGTATGGCAACGAGCTTAACCGACGCGCTGTTGAAAGTCTTATAAAATGCGGAGCTTTAGATAATTTTGGAATGACAAGAAGGCAAATGCTGCAAGGTTTAGAGCCTTTGATGCACCATATTGAAGCGGACAAGCGTTATTCTTCGGGTGGTCAAATGGATCTTTTTGAAATGGGTGGTGGCACTTCAATTTCTAAAACCTTTGAACTGCCGTTTGTTCCCGAAATGCCGCAATTTGAATTGCTTGCAGGCGAAAAAGAAGTCACAGGAATGTATATATCGGGTCATCCTTTGGAAAGATATTCGATTGCTTCTTCGCAAAGGGGTCTTGTAAAAACATTTGATCTTAACGATACCGAAAAGAACACACGTTTAGACGGCAAAAGGGTTTCTATGGTTGCTATGGTTACAAAGCTTCGCAAAAAAGCCACCAAAAACGATCAGACAATGGCATTTGTCGATGCCGAGGATATTTACGGCTCGGTAAACGTTTTGCTTTTCCCAAAGCTTTATTCAGAGTATAATGCTTTGCTGACTTCGGGCAACGTTCTTAAATTTACCGGTCGGGTTTCAGTCAAGGAATCGGGCGACGTTGACTTGATATGCGATATTATAGAAAGAGTTGCTGTTGATCCTGAAAACGTTAAAAATTCTGCATCCGTTCAAGCCGTGGGGAACGAAAACAAAAACATTAAAAGTGGGCTTTATTTAAGGGTGGATTCCATGGAATCTGAAGCTTATATAAAATGCCGCAGAATAATGGACGTTTTTGATGGCGATACTCCCGTTATAATTAAAGAGGAAAAAACGGGTAAAGCTTTTGTGACACCTAAAAACGGTTGGGTTATGATGAACGATACCATGATGCGAACGTTGACCGAAATTTTGGGTGAAAACAACGTAAAATATGTCAAATAATCAAATTTTTGCCTTTAATACTTGACATATTGTCATTTAGGTTATATTATTCAATGGTGTTATTTTTATTTAGGAGTTATTGATTATGAGTAAAATTACTGCTATCGGAGTTCTTACAAGCGGTGGCGATGCCCCCGGTATGAATGCTGCTGTTCGTGCAGTTGTGAGAACCGTTATTTCTATGGGTATAAAATGCTATGGTATAAGACGTGGTTATAACGGTCTTATTGAAGGCGATATTTTTGAGATGCAACTTCGTGATGTAAGTGATATTATCCATCGTGGAGGTACTGTTCTTTATACCGCAAGAAGTCCTCTTTTTAAAACCGAAGAGGGTATTCAGCTCGCTATCGAAAACTGCAAGAAATTCGGTATTTCAGGCCTTGTTGTTATCGGCGGTGACGGTTCCTATCGTGGCGCAAGAGATTTGTCTTTGAGAGGTATTCCTTGTGTTGGAATTCCCGGAACAATTGATAACGATATTTCTTCAACCGATTACACTATCGGTTATGATACCGCAATGAATACAGCTGTTGAAATGGTTGATAAACTTCGCGATACAACCCAATCTCACGAGCGTTGCAGCGTTGTTGAGGTTATGGGTAGACACGCAGGATGGTTGGCTCTTGAAACAGGTATTGCTGTTGGCGCAACTGCTGTTTTGGTTCCCGAGGTTTCTTATGATGTTGACCGCGATATAGTTGAAAAAATCAAAAAGACTCAGCGTCTTGGCAAAAAACACTTTATCATTGTTGTTGCTGAAGGTGTTGGTGAGGTTCATAAGCTTGCTGCCGAGATTGAGGAAAAAACAGGTATCGAATCGAGAGCAACCGTTTTGGGTCATGTTCAAAGAGGTGGTAGCCCCACAGTTCGCGATCGCGAAATGGCAAGTTGTATGGGATATTATGCTGTTAAACTTTTGAGCCAAGGCATTGGTAACCGAGTTGTTTGCTACTGCAACGGTAAGATTCTTGACCGTGATATTTTCGAAGCTCTTAATATGGTTAAGAAATTTGATCTTGATAAATTCAATATTTCAAACACCATTTCAATCTAATAAAAACCAACAAAAGCCGTGTGCCAATTTGGCGCACGGCTTTTTATTTATAAAATATTGTAAATTTGTTT
>JAZNEE010000136.1:0-3741 GCA_045588405.1 Acutalibacteraceae bacterium | reverse complement strand
AAGTGTTATTTCGCCCGTCATTGCAACGTCGCGTTTTACGGGAGTATCTGTAAGAGCTGATACTAATGCTGTAAACATTGTAACACCTGCCGAAGGACCGTCTTTTGGAACAGCTGCTTCGGGTGCGTGGATATGAATATCAAGTTTTTTATAAAACTCGGGGTCGATTCCAAGTAATTCGGCTCTTGTTCTTACAGCAGTAACAGCTGTTTTGGCCGATTCCTTCATAACCTCACCCAACGAGCCTGTTAAATTAAGCTGACCTGTACCGGGAACACAAGCAACTTCTAATTGCATTATCTCGCCGCCGACACTTGTCCATGCAAGACCGTTAACAACACCGATTTCATCCTTTTTGGATAAAGTATCGGGTTTGAATTTTTCGGTTCCAAGCATTTCTGCAATAAGTTCAGGAGTTACTTTAACTGTGCTACATTCACCCGAAACGATTTTAGCAGCGGATTTACGGCAAATGGAAGCCAAAATTCTGTCTAATTTACGGACACCTGCTTCTCTTGTATAGGCATCAATAATTTTATAAATTGCACTATCGGTGAACTTGATTTCATTTGTGTTTAAACCATTAGCCAAAACTTGCTTTTTAACAAGATGGTTTTTAGCTATCTTAAACTTTTCTTCCCTTGTGTAGCTGCCAAGTTCAATAAGTTCCATTCTATCACGCAATGGACCTGGAATATTTGAAGCATCGTTAGCCGTTGTGATAAACAAAATTCTGCTTAAATCAAACGGCATATCGATATAATGATCGTGGAAAGTAGAGTTTTGTTCGCTATCAAGAATTTCAAGCATAGCTGATGAAGGATCACCTTTAAAGGAAGAACCAAGCTTATCAATTTCATCAAGCAAAATAACCGCATTGGCACTGCCTGCATTTTTTACAGCATTGATAATTCTACCGGGCATTGCGCCGATATAAGTTTTTCTGTGACCTCTCATTTCGGCTTCATCGGTAACACCGCCCAAAGCCACACGCTGATAATCTCTACCCATACATTCAGCAATTGAACGTACAATAGATGTTTTACCAACACCAGGAGGACCTACAAGACAAATAATCTGTCCTTTAACATCGGGGATTCGGCTGTAAACGGCTAAAAGTTCCAAAATTCTTTCTTTAACCTTTTCTAAACCATAGTGGTCGCGGTCAAGAATTTTCTGAGCCTTTTTAAGATTAATCTTGGATTCTTTATAAACGCCCCAAGGAAGCGAAATACAAGCATCGAGATAATTTAAAACAACTGTTGCTTCATGTGAACCCGAAGGCATTTTAGCCATTCTGTCAACATCATCAAAAAGACGTTTTTTAACGTCGTCAGAAGCCTTTAATGCTTTTATCTTAGCTATGTATTTCTCGCGTTCAGAATCGGGATCACTTTCACCGTAAAGCTCGTCGTTGATTACCTTTAACTGTTCGCGCAAGTAATACTCACGCTGATTAGCGTCGATACCCTCTTTAACCTTTTCGCTGATTTTTGCTTCAATCGATAAAATTTCTTTTTCGCGTTTGAGCAAAGAAATAACGAGTTTTAAACGCTTTTGAACATTGGTTTGCTCTAAGATATATTGTTTATCATCAAATTCAACCTGGACATTATGAGCGATAAAATCAGCAAGCTGACCCATATCTTCAGAAGCCATAACCGACATTATAATGTCGGGTGAAAGCTTTGGAATCATTCGAGCAAATTCATCAAAAGCATTTTTAGCATTTCTTAACAAAGCATCTTTATAAACAGGACGGCATTTTAAAGGTTCGTCATCAAGTCTTAAAATGTCCGAATATAAAGAAGGTTTTGTTGCGGTGATATCAAGACATTTGGCTCGGTAACAACCCTCAACAAGAACTCTGACGGTATCATCTTTAAGTCTTAAAATCTGCTTTATCCTTGCAACACAACCAACGTCATAAAGGTCTTTACGCTCAGGATCATCGGCTGCAATGTTTTTCTGTGTGAGCAAAAAGATGTATCGGTTTGAGGACATTGCAATATTAAGAGCCTCAATTGATTTTTTTCTTACAACATCAAAATTAACAACCATCTCGGGAAAAACAACAATTCCCCTTAAAGCCAAGGTTGGTATACTGTAAATATAATTACGATTATCTGACATACATAACTCCGTTCGAATTTTAAATGTATATAAGTACCCAAAATATAGATACTTTGTGATTATACTATAAAACCATCAAATTTTCAACTAAATTTAATAAAAATAGCCGTTTGGCAACAATTAAATAAAACAATTTATAAAGATTTGTAAAAAGAAAAACCGTATTTACGTAAAAATACGGTTTTTAAAGGTTATAAAGAGTTTTTATTAAGCATTTCGGTGTACATATCCCAAAGCTTTTGAGACATATCAACGTAATATTTATGCGGTTTTTCGAAACGCTGAACTTCTTCCCAAAGTGATTCAATCTGCTGTTCGCGATAATCACGAATTTTAGTAGCGCTGGGTGATTTGTAAACAAGGTTGCCTTCTTTAAAAACCTCAACTTGCAAAGGTCTTGCAATATAGTCGGTTACAGTTTTGCGTTTCCAAATATATTCTGGGTCAAACAAAACATAAGGTTTAGTATCATCAATAACTTCGTCTCTAAGCGTTATAACGTCGGCAATAGCCTTGCCGCTATCTCTGTCGAACAAGCGCCAAGCTTGTTTAAAACCGGGAATAGTGATTTTAGAGGTGTTACCGCTAAGTTTGATTTTGGGAGTAATCTCCCCTTTTTCATCCTCAACACCAACAAGCTTATAAACTCCGCCGAAAACCGCTTCGCTCGATGCAGTAATAAGGCGTTCGCCAACGCCAAAAATATCAACCTTTGCGCCTTGCATGAGCATATCTCTGATAAGATACTCATCAAGTGAGTTTGATACACATATAGCACAATCGGGATAACCTGCATCGTCAAGCATTTTTCTTGCTTTTTTAGATAAATAAGTTATATCACCGCTGTCAATTCTAATGCCTTTTGGTCTGCAACCAAGCGGTTTTAAAACCTCGTTTGCGACCTTAATAACGTTAGGGATACCCGATTTTAACGTGTCGTAGGTATCAACCAAGAAAAGACTTTTATCGGGATAAACCTCGGCATAAGCCTTAAAAGCGTCATACTCAGAATCAAAAAGCTGAATCCAGCTGTGAGCCATGGTGCCCGAAACGGGAATATTAAAATCCTTACCTGCTTTAACACACGAAGTGCCGATACAACCGCCGATATATGCCGCTCTTGCGCCATAAACGCTGGCATCCATACCGTGAGCACGACGGGCTCCAAACTCCATAACAGCTCTTCCTTGAGCAGAACGAACGATTCTGTTGGCCTTGGTAGCGATGAGCGATTGATGATTGATATTAAGAAGCACCAAGGTTTCAATTAAAAACAATTGAATTATAGTTAAACAAAGAAAATAACTATTTAGTGGTAATAGCACTATAAATTTGGCACTTAGGCGTGTGCTTGTTATATACAAGTGTCGTCGCTTCGCTCCGACAGACAAGCACACGTCAATAACCTAAATTTAAGCAGACAAAAAGCGAAAGTGTTGGTGAACGTAACACACTTTCGCTTTTTGCTGTTATATATGATGGCTAATTTATTCCATGGTGTACTTGACAAGAGTCTCTGAAATGAGTTTTTTTTGATGGTTAAGACAGAGAAATGATATTTGTGCTTATGGCTTCGCCTTTTCGTTTCTCTGCCTTTTGATATTATGT
>JAZNEE010000135.1:0-8480 GCA_045588405.1 Acutalibacteraceae bacterium | reverse complement strand
TAACACGTTCTCAAGTTTATAAAAAGTTGATGTATGCGAGTCGAGTTTCAAATGTTAAATAACTTTAAAATTAAAGCGTATCGCCCTTGTGCGATACGCTCTTTTGTGATATAATGTTGCCATTAGGTGGTGATATAATGACAGTTTCGCTTTATACACTTGGATGCAAAGTTAATCAATATGAATCTGAGGCAGTGGGTGAACTTTTTGCTAAAAAAGGGTATGAGATTTTGCCGGCAGGAAGCAAGGCTGACATAATAGTAATAAATTCTTGCACGGTCACAGCTGAAAGCAGCAGGAAAACCAGGCAAATGGTGAGAAAATTCCGTAAAGCTAACCCCAACGCCATAATTGTTCTGACCGGATGTATGGCTCAGGCGTTCCCTGATGATGCCAAAAAATTGAGCGAGGCTGATATTATCGTCGGCAACACCGAAACAGATATGATTCCCGAGTTCTGTGAGCAATTTATTGCTAATAAGTGCCGTATTTCAAGCGTTTTGCCTCATAAAAATGGAGAAAAATATCTTGATTTAAGCGTTAGTGCTTTGTCTGAGCATACGCGAGCTTTTATGAAAATCGAGGACGGCTGTAACCGTTTTTGTTCTTATTGTATAATTCCTTATGCTCGAGGCAGAGTGCGTTCAAGAAGTCTTGAATCGATAAAAGCAGAAGCCGAAAGATTGGCAGAGAAGGGCTATAAAGAGATTGTGCTTGTTGGAATAAATCTATCGGCTTTTGGTCAAGACACGGGGCTTACGCTTTGCGATGCAGTTGATGCTGTTGCACAAGTAAATGGTATTGAGAGAATTCGTTTAGGGTCGCTCGAATGTGACTTTATGAGTGACGAAACTTTAAAGGCTCTATCTGAATGTGAAAAATTTTGCCCCCAATTCCATTTGTCTCTGCAATCCGGTTGCGATAAAACCTTGAAGGATATGAACCGAAAATACGATACGGAATTCTTTGCAGATATGGTGGCAAGAATCAGAAATAGATTCAATAACCCTTCAATCACTACCGATATTATGGTGGGTTTTGCAGGTGAAACAGAAGAGGACTTTGGGTCTACCTGTGAGTTTGTGAAAAGCATTGGTTTCGCAAGGGCACACGTTTTTGTTTATTCCGAAAGAGAAGGTACCGTTGCAGCAAAAAGAGATTGCAAAGTGCCTTCAGAGGTTCGTCAGCAAAGGGCGGTTAAAATGGCTGAAATTTGCCAAAATTCAGAGCAAGAGTTCTTGCGTTCACAAATAGGAAAAACCTCATCTGTTTTATTTGAAACGCGTGAGGGCGAATTTTGGACAGGATACACCGAAAATTACACAAAAGTGTTTGTCAAAGACGAAAAAGTTGCCGAGGGTGACATATTTAAGGTCAAACTTTTATCGGTCAATGGCGACAAAATAATAGGAGAATTGGCATAAAAAAAGACCGTTGCAGATTTATCTGCAACGGTCTTTTAGTTGTTTTAGATTTTAACAATTCCAAAAACATCAAGAATCGAAGAAATGAGAATTAAAATTATACAAATAGGTGCTACGTATTTGATGGTAAAGCCGTAAGGCTTTTTAAAGTTGAACTTGTTTCCGTGTAATTCAAGCTCTTCAACAACCGTTTTGGGTTTTAAGAAGTAACCGACAAACAAGCAGGTGATGAATGCAACAACGGGCATTATGATGTTGTTACTGATAAAGTCGAAGAAATCGAGAATCTGCATACCAAGAATTTTAACAGAGCCCCATGCGCCGTTGCCGAGTGACGAAGGAACACCGAGCAACAAGCACAAACCTAACACAATAATGCAAGCAACTGTTCTTTTAAGTTTTAACTTGTCGCAGAAGATAGAAATGACGGTTTCCATAAGCGAAACGGAAGAAGTGAGCGCTGCAAACAAAACCATAATGAAGAACACAACGCCGATTATGGCTCCACCGGGCATAGTTTCAAAAACTTTAGGAAGGGTTACAAACATTAATGAAGGACCTTTTCCCAAAGCTTCTGCAGAACCGCCCGAGAACGAGAACACGGCGGGGATTATCATAAGACCTGCAAGGAAAGCAACACCGGTATCAAAAATTTCAATCTGATGAACCGATTTTTCAATGTTGATATCCTTTTTCATATAAGAGCCATAGGTTATCATAATACCCATTGCAAGCGACATTGAGTAGAACAACTGACCCAAAGCTGCAACAACGGTCATAGCCGAGAATTTGGAAAAATCGGGCATAAGGTAGTAAGCAACACCACCCAAAGCACCGTCCATAGTGCAAATGGTGTAGATAGCAACAAATGCGATAAACACAACGAGTATAGGCATCATAAATTTGCTAACCTTTTCGACACCTTTTTCAACGCCTAAAATAACAACCAATGCGGTAACGCCCAAGAAGATAAGGAACCAAACAAGCGGTTCGGTTGTTTGGGATATAAATCCGCCAAAATAATCATCGCTTGCCATTGCTCCTGCCGAGCCTGAAGCAAAACCGAATAAGTACTTCAACACCCAACCACCGATTACTGAATAGTAGGGAAGGATTATCATAGGTACAATTGATGCCAAATATCCGACAAAACCGAATTTTTTATTCAACTTACTGAATGCGCTAACGGCACTAAGACCGGTTTTGCGACCAATGGCAATTTCCGAAACCATTAGTACAAATCCGAATGTTACTGCAAGCAAAATATAGACAAGAAGGAATATACCGCCACCGTATTTTGCAGCAAGATAGGGGAAACGCCAGATATTGCCCAAGCCAACAGCCGAACCGGCGGCTGCAAGAACAAATCCGAGCTTGCCCGAAAACGAACTTCTTTTTTCACTCATTAAAAATACCTCTAATCTTTCAAATTTAATTTATTATCTCATAAAACGCAACAAAACTCAATACCAATTTTCAAAAACTTCCGATTTGTCAAATTGAATAAAATGTTTTTACTTTGTTAATAATAATTTGTTATCAAAAAGCCAAATCGAGCATTGCGCTTTGTTGAAAAATGTAGAAAAATATGGTAAAATACCTATATGTTAAGCGGCATGTTGCTTTTGCAAATGTTCAAAAAACAGGTTATAAATTTTGTGGAATTTGTTAATTACATTTTTTGTAAAAAAAATGATATAATTTGGCTGTAGGTTATTGTAACGCGAAAAAAAGAGAGGTAAAAATGCTCAAGATCAATCAAACGGTGTTGTATGGCACCACGGGTGTGTGTACTGTTGTAAGTATCGAAGAAAAGAAAATCGGAAGGGAAAAACGTAACTATTACGTTTTGAAACCTAATTCGGCGGCAACGTCAACTGTGTATGTTCCTGCTGATAATGATTTATTACTTTCTAAAGCCCGTGAACTGGTCTCTAAGGATAACATTGCTAAAATGTTTGAAGAGTTGCCAAAAGCAAATTGCGTTTGGATAGATAACGATTCTGAGCGAAGGAAAAGCTTTAGTGATATAGTTATGTCCGGTGACAGAGAAATATGCCTTTCACTTTTGAAAACGTTGATAGTCAAACAAAAACAGTTATCAGCAGCAGGTAAGAGATTACATCTTACCGACGAAAGAGTACTAAGAGAGGTTCAAAGACTTATATGCGATGAGTTTTCTTTTGTGCTAGAAATCACTGCCGATGAGGTTTTTGCCAAAATTCAAAGCTTGATTTAAATGAATATATGATTATAAAAATCAACCCCCGAGGCTTTTCGCTTCGGGGGTTGATTTTTGGGATGGGTTCGGCAGGGGGATGCCTGCCGATATAAAGAAGAAAGATTGAAGACAAATCAAAGGCCAAAAAATGCTTTTGGATTAAAAAGCTTCATTGCGTGATTAAGCACAGTTTTTGTTATTACGTGCTGAGGATTCGTGGGTGTAGATGTTGGCTTTATGCGAAGCACGAACTCTTCTTTTAATCTTTTCAATAATTTTATCCTCAAAATCAACAAGCTTATTTTCATTGAAAAGGCCCCAGATGATAAAGCCTGCAATAGCAAATTCGATAACGGTTTGAAGTATGAACATTGTAAAGCCTCCTAAAAAGAACATTTGTTCGGTAACCTTATTTTAGCACCGATAGGTTTATTTGTCAAGCATTTTTTTGAAATTTTTGTTGCTTGATTTATCTTACATGCTTATTATAACGCTTATAATGTACGAAAAAACGGACAACAAACCCTCAAAAAACAAAAAAACGCAATTTTTTTAAAAAATTGCGTTTTTATTTTATTCGTTTATCAAAAGAGTGATGCTTTCGGTATCGACCGAAACGTTACCGGGATGAGCAATGTTCACGGTTTTGAATTCGTGTGGTACGGTTTCGCAGAGTGTGTCATATCCGCCTGAGAGAATCCATTTGAAAGTGTGGGTTTCGTCGAACCGAAGTTCGATTTCGTCACCGCTTTTGCCGTTGGCTTCAATATAAAGGCAACCGTTATATGTCTTGCCAAAGTCAATCGCTAACGTGTTTTGCTTGTTTCCGATCGACCGGGGTTTTACGGGTTGCTCGTCTTTGTTTGGTACCAAGGCTTCGATAATTACACCGTCAGTTTTTACAATTTCTGCGGTTTCCCAATCGCTGTCATCGTAATCGGGATATTCAAATTCGGTTGCAGGTGTGCGGCTATCAAAACAGTTTTCCTTTGCAAAGCCCAAGTGAGAAGACGTTAAAAATGAGTCATCACTTTTTAAAAGGGTTTGGTTGTCGGCAATGATTTCAAGAGCAAGACAAGCAGGTGGGAGTGTGTCTGCTGTTTCGCAATAGACAATTGCTGCCAAAACGTTTTCACCCGGCATAAGATAGTCCGAAATATCCACGTTATTAAAGCCGAGCGTCTTCGGTTCGGCAGAAGCACCCGACTTCAACACAGGCAAGCCGTTGAGATAAATTTTAAAAACACCGTTTGCAAAAACATTCAAAAAGGCTTTATCACAGCTGTCGATTTCAAATGCTTTTCGGTAAAGGGTGTATTCATTTTTATTGCTACCACTTCTTGTTATCAAGTTGTTTGAAAGATTAAACGTCATAACATCCTCCAAGGGCATTTTTTATCATTATACATCATTCGGGTAAAAAATCCAACAAAAAAGTAGGCGTTAGTGGGAAAAATTGATCAATACGGTAAAACGTTTTTAGGGCTTGTAAAACTTGAGTTATATGATATAATTAATTATGCAAACACTTCAGTTTTTAACTGTGACCTTTGCACAATAAAATTTTATAAGGGGAGTTTTTAAGATGAAGAGAATTATAGCTGTATTTTTAATGATTGTTTTAATCTTTACCTTTGTTGCTTGTGATAGCAAAAATGACGCAGAATCCAACACAGAAACATTTGAAAAGCCCCAAAGCTATGCAACGGTTTTGCTTATAACCATTAACCCGCAATTTAAAGTGTATCTTGATGACCAAGACAATGTGTTGGCTGTAGAACCTGTAAATGCGGATGCAAAGACCGTTGTTAAAGACACAAAATTTGAAGGAAAACTTACAAATGTAATTGATACGATTGTCAAGAAAACTAATGAGGCGGGTTTTGTTAAAGAAGATGCGACATTAGTTTTAGAAATAGTGGAAACCTCAAAGGAAATCACGGAGGCTGAAAGTATTTTAACCACTGCGAAAGATACTGCAGGTCAAGCCTTTAAAGAGGCTAATGTTACCGTTCAAATCAACACATCAATCTCCCAAAACGCGACAAGCAACCCAAGCTCGCAAGAGTCATCAAGCGATAACACATCAAGCAATAACGAAAGTAGCGAACCTTCTCATACCCACTCATTTGCTGCGGCTACTTGTACAGCTCCAAAAACTTGTTCTTGTGGCGTAACAGAGGGTAGCGCTTTGGGACATAGTTTTAAAGACGGAAAATGCACGGTTTGCGGCGTGGCTGACCCCGACCACAAACTCACCGATATTGCCAAAAAGAACGGTGATTGGAAGGCCGAGTATGTCTATAACGAAAAATATTACTCTTTAAGAATAACCTTATCGGGTGACAACATTTCGGCAGGAATCGGTATTGGTGACCCTCTTTCTAAAATGGAACAAGAGATACAAGATGATATAAGAGCTAACAAGAATGAGGAAGGCTACAAAGAGTCGTATATCGTTTTTGAAGGCAAAGAGTATTGGTCCGGCAGAGGTAGTTTTACCCCTGTGTTGCCACCTGTTGTAAGCGGTAACACTATAACTATAACCTCCAGCGACGAAAGTGCAGCACAAATTGTTTTGACAAGAACAGGTGAAAACACCTTAACCGTTAAGTCTTGCACCCAAACATTTAAGGATATGCTCGACGATATTCCCGCAGGCACAAAGCTGACATTTAAGGCAAAATAATCTACAAGCAAAAAAGACGGCTATCAGCCGTCTTTTTTCTTTTGTGTTCCGTCGTGGAGGATTTCGTAGTTTTCGTAGTAGATAAGGTCGGCTATTTTTACAAACGTGTAGCCTTCCGACTGCAGTTTTTCTAAAATTACGGGCAATGCCTCGGGGGTGAAGTCGGCATCGTTATGGAAAAGCACGATACTGCCGGGTTTAACCTTCCCCGTAACCCTTGTGACAATACTGTCGGGTGTGGCGCTATCCTTCCAATCGAGCGAATCAACGTCCCATTGTATGGTTTTCATGCCGATTGATTCGACCGCTTCTATAACCTTATTATCATAATCACCATAGGGGCAACGGAAAAGGGTAGGGGTTTTGCCTATGACGGCGGCTATTTTTTCGTTACAGTTTTTAAGTTCGGCTATCATTTTTTCTTTGCTCAATTTGGTCATATATGGGTGGGTTGCCGAGTGGTTCATAACGTCGTGGCCGGCATCCGACAAGCGTTTCACCTCGTTGGGGTATTTATCAACCCATTCGCCAACAACAAAAAAGGTGGCAGGCACGTTATGTTGCGACAAAATGTTTATCAGAGTGTCGGTGTCGTCGGCACCCCAGGCGGCGTCAAACGAAATGGCGATTTTCTTTTCTTCCGTTTCAACGTTATAAATTGGCAACAGTCGGTCGCTCTTGGCAAACACGCTGACCGACAGAATTGTGCCCACAAGCAGTAACGCTATTGCCCCCATAATTGCCGTCACGTGTTGTTTGGTTAAGATTATGTATTTCAAATGGCTCACTCCTAAAAATATACGCTTGATTTATGGTATGTTTGTGGGAATGTCCGTTATTACTGCAAAAGAAAGGCAAGGAAAAATTCCTTGCCTCTTTGTTTTTTATTCTATAATTTTATTTATTTCTTTCAGTTCGTCTTCTGAAAAAGCGGTGTTGTGGGTGGCGTTGACGTTTTCGATGATTTGTTTTGGACTGCTTGCACCGATAAGCACGCTCGTAACCTTTCCAACCCCCAACAGCCAAGCAACCGCCAACTGCGCCAGGGTTTGACCGCGTTTTTTGGCAATCTCATTCAAGGCGGCAACCTTTTCTAAAAGTTCGGGGGTTATATTAGCGGTGGAAAGATAGGTGTCGGGCTTGGCGGCACGAGAGTTTTCAGGAATGCCTTTTAAATATTTATCCGACAAAATACCTTGTTTAAGCGGTGAAAAAGCGATACTTCCCATTCCGGCTTCGACAGTTGCCTTTGTTGTGCCATTAATTTGAACGCTTCTATCGAGCATCGAATATCTGAACTGATGAATAAGGCAATGAACACCCATATCTTCAAGCATTTTTTGTGCCTTTTTGGTGGTTTCGGCATCATAGTTTGAAATGCCGACGTAAAGAGCCTTGCCTTGCTTTACAATATCGCGTAAAGCATCCATGGTTTCCTCGAGCGGTGTGTTTTTATCCATTCGGTGATGATAAAAAATATCAACATATTCGAGACCCATTCTTTTAAGGCTTTGGTCAAGGCTTGAAATGAGATATTTTCGGCTTCCGCCGTCACCGTAGGGTCCCGGCCACATATCATATCCTGCCTTGGTTGAAATTATAAGTTCATCGCGGTAGGCTGAAAGTTCGGAACGCAGTAATTTACCAAAATTGCTTTCGGCTGAGCCGTGATAGGGGCGTCCGTAGTTGTTGGCAAGGTCGAAATGTGTTATTCCGTTATCAAAGGCCGTGGTAAGCATTTTTGCCATATTGGAATAATCGTCGGCATCACTGAAATTATGCCAAAGTCCCAAAGAAACAGCCGGCAGTTGCAAGCCGCTTTTACCACAATAGGAATATGAAATTTTATTATAACGGTCTTTATCTGCAACAAAGTTCATAAATATCTCCTTAAAGCTTTTCTTTATTCTATTTTATTATGACCTAAGTGTCAAGAGATAAACAAAAAAGCCTTTGGATTTTCCAAAGGCTTTCTTTTTAGAATAATTGACTTAGACCTGAAATATGAAGGGGATGCTCAAGGTCGTCACGGTCTTCCATAGGAATATACATTTTGTGAGGTACAATGCTCTTATAAGCAGGACGGATAATTCGGCTGCCTGTGGCAATTTCCTCGTTGCGGTGTGAACACCAGCCTGCAACTCTT
>JAZNEE010000134.1:0-4349 GCA_045588405.1 Acutalibacteraceae bacterium | reverse complement strand
ATTTGTGCTTTTTTGCGCTTTTATCCATTATTATGGGAGACAAATCATACTCCATTTCGTAATTTTATTACGTTGGGTCAGAATGAAAAGGTGGTTTGTGTTTAAAAAAGCTTTAAAAAAGCAATTCTAAAAAATTTATTTTAAAAGGAGAAATTTAGAATGAATATTTTGAAAAAATCATTAAGCGTTGTTCTTTCTGTTTTAATGTTTGTTTCTGTTTGTTCTTGCCTCATGAGCACAACTGTTTCTGCAGCTGCCGATCTTGGTGCTGTTACTACTTATGAGTTTGACAAAAATGTATTTGCAACAAAGTACAACTTGTATACTAGTAATAACGTTTGGGGATATGTTACCAAGGACTTTGCACCCGCCGGAGGCAAGTTTGACCTTAACACCCTTACTGCTACTGTTAATAATGCTGTAAACAAAATTCCTTTTACTGTAGATGATGGCAAAACAGGCAACTGGGATGGTATGTTAACATTTGAAGAAGGTAAAACCTATCGTTTTGAAGTTGATTTTTCGTATGATGCTACTGCTGGTGCATCTATGCTTTGCGTTGGTTTAACCAGAACACGTATTGATGGATACGACGAAAAGTGGTCTGACTATGCAGGTGCGAATTTGGGTGCATCTTCTTATGAAGTTGTAACTATCAATGATACCAATAAAACCGGTAGAGCACGTGGAGAAATTCTCTACACCGCAAATGCAAATGACGCAGGTAGAACTATTTTGGTAAGATTTACTGCTGTTGGTGATGCAACTATCACTCTTAACAGTGCAAAGATAACCGTTCTTAATGCCGATGCTACTAATGTTGCTTTTGGTAACAACACAGCTCGTTCCATCCGTGCAGAAGGCAAGGATGCTGATGACAATTATCAGTCTGCAGGTCTCCGTTTCCGCGTAAATGTTAATAGAGACCTTCTTGAAGGCAAAGATGAAATTGGCTTTGTTGTAATTCCTACTTCTAAGATCGCTGCTGGCGAAAAGTGGTATGAATTCAATGCTCAAGGCGGTTTAGACAATGATGCTGCTAAGATGGTTGGCGGTTGCAAGAATAAGATTTACGCTCAGTACAACGACGGTCCCGTTAGAACTGTTGACTTCCAGCTTATCCTTACCGGTCTTACCAGAGAAAATGTAACTGATAAGGACCTTAAAGGCGCTGAGTTCACAGCCGTATTGTTCACTCAAGTAGGTTCTGAGTACCAGTACTACTTTGTAGGCACAACTTCTTATACTGAAGTTAAAGAAGTTTATGCAGGCAGAAATGTAACTACCGATAGTCTCGGTAACAATTATTAATAAGGAGGAAAGAAATTATGAAAACTTATATCAAACCTGAAGTTTCTATTGAGAATCTTTTCTCTGCCACCACCGTTGCTTACGATCCTTTTGATTCAACTGGAACTGTAACTGGCGACGAAGTCGAAGTTTCAGCTTTCGACTGGTGGGACCTTGCGCTTTAATTTTTAATAATTAAGCACCCCGCGGCTCCGAGGCAACTCGGATCCGCTTTTTTTGTTTTTTTGTTCTATTTTAATTTTTATTTGATAAACTATCCGCATAGTTTTTAATGGTTTACTATAAATAATTTTTATTGTAGGGGCGATTCACGAATCGCCCGTTTTTTTTATTTTGTTAATTAAAATGTCATTCTGAGCCAAAGGCGAAGAAGCTATTTTTTTGAACTAAAGTCTTTTTTATGTTGTGTAGTTAATGGTAAGATTCTTCGGTCGCGTTGCTTCCTCAGAATGACAATGCTTTTTAATTTTAAATGTCATTCTGAGCCAAAGGCGAAGAAGCTATATTTTAATCATCAAAACGATGAATTCAATAATTTTTTATTTACCATTGATTTTTTTTGCATTTTCTGTTATAGTATAAAATTATATAGTGAGATAGTATGCGATGAGGTGAAAAGGATGGATTTTGAAATAATTGAAAGTAAAGAAAACAAGTTAATAAAATCTGTCCGCAAGCTCGTTTCGTCTTCTTCCGAACGAAAAAAGACAAATTCCTTTGTTCTCGAAGGTTTAAGACTTTGCAACGATGCCGCCTTTAACGGCTATACTGTTAAAACTCTCATTATATCAGAAGCCTTTAAAGAAATTGATAAAATCGATGAACTTATAAAAGTTTCTGAAAGGTGCGTTAAGGTGCCCGATTCGCTTTTTAAAACCCTTTGCGACACCGTTAATCCCCAAGGTGTTTTATGCGTTGTTAAAATCCCCGTTACCGTGTCGGGTATAAGTGCGCTGAACGGCGGTAAATATATAATGCTCGAAAACACCGCCGATCCTTCAAACCTCGGCGCAATTTCCCGCACAGCCGAAGCACTTGGCATAAACGGACTGATTATTTCTTCAATCAGCACCGACCCGTTTTCACCCAAAGCACAAAGATCGGGTATGGGCGCTTTGTTAAGACTTCCAATTTTCTTAACCTCTGATTTTCTCGCGGATATTGAAAATTTAAAGCAAAAAGGTTTCACCGTTTTTGCTTCGGTTGTAAACCAAAATGCCGAAAGTCTTAGCAACGTAAAATTCCCCCAAAACTCGGTTGTCTTAATCGGCAACGAAGCCAACGGACTTACAAATGAAGCCATCGAGCTCTGTGACCGCAAGGTTACAATAAAAATGCCCGGCAGAGCCGAATCACTCAACGCCGCTGCGGCAGCCGCAATCTTTATGTGGCAGATGTGCGGAGGCGACGAATGACGGCTGAATATTGGGTTTGGTTATCTCTTGTTTTGGGCAAAGGCACCGACGTTGTTCATAACGTTGTCGAGTTTTATGGTGACGCAAAAGCCTTTTATTTGGCTGATGATAAAGAAAAAATATCAAAATGCCGTTTATCAAAAGCCCAAGCCGAGCGTTTGCACAAGGTTTCGAGAAAAACGGTTTATAATATATTAAAAGACTCGGCCGAAAACGGTATCAGAATCGTAACACCGCAAGATAATGAGTATCCAAGCAAACTTTGGTCTATTGCCGACCCACCTTGTGTACTTTATATAAAGGGTCAACAATTAGAACTTAACGATAAGCCGACTGTTGCAATTATTGGTCCCAGAAAAATTAGCGATTTTGGTTCCATGAGTGCCAACACCATTGCAAACTCGCTTGCATCCTGCGGATTTATAATTGTAAGTGGTGGTGCAATCGGCGGTGATAGTGCGGCTCATCTTGGCGCGATTGATGCCGGCGGTAAAACTGTCGGCGTGCTTGGTGGAGGCATACTTTCGGGTTATCTTGAGATGAATGCCGATTTGCGCAATCGAATTGCAGAAAACGGTTGCCTTATAAGTGAAGATCCACCGTTTGAAAAGGTTAAAAGAGGAACTTTTCCTAAAAGAAACCGCATTTTATCAGGAATTTCCAATGGTGTTGTGGTTGTCGAAGGCTCACTTAAAAGTGGCACTATGCTGACCGCAAAACACGCAAACGAACAGGGTAGAGATGTCTTTGTTATACCCGGCAGCCCTTCTTTGCCACAGTATGAAGGCTCTAACCGTCTTTTGCGCGATGGTGCAAAACCGCTTTTGGAAATAAACGATGTTATAAATGAGTACCTATATGTATATCCCAGGGCTATTCACAAGCCTAAAATCCAAAAAAGCATTCCAAAACAATCGGTTGAAATCACCGAAAGGGTAGAGGCAACCACAAAAACAAAGCCTCAAAGAAATGATTTGGAAATGCTTTCTCCTAACGCTAAAACTGTTTACAATGCCGTTGTCGAGCTTCAAAACAGCATGTTTTATGCCGACGACGTTATCGATAAAACGGGACTTGATGCAGGATGTGTGCTAGCATCCATGACCGAGCTTGAAATTTTTGGGTTTGTGTCATCTGTTCCCGGCGGAATGTACCGCAAAATCACCTAATAAACTATATCGAAAGATGTGAATTTATACTATGTCAAAACTTGTTATTGTTGAGTCTCCTTCCAAGGCAAAGACCATACAAAAGTATTTGGGCTCGGGCTTTACCGTAATGGCCTCCACAGGTCATGTTCGCGATTTGCCCAAGTCTACTATCGGTGTTGATATTGAGCATAATTTTGCCCCAAAATACACCAATCTTGCCGCTAAGAAGGAAATCATCAAAAAACTAAAGGATGCAGCTGCTGATAGCGACTTTGTTTATCTCGCAACCGACCCTGACCGCGAAGGTGAGGCTATTTCTTGGCACTTGGCACACATTTTGGGTCTTGATTTGAACCAACAGAATCGTGTTGTGTTCAATGAAATTACCAAAAGCGGTGTAACTGCCGGTATGAGCAACCCCAGAAGCGTTGATATTGCGCTTGTTGATGCCAAAACTGCTGGTTCCGTTGGC
>JAZNEE010000133.1:0-19325 GCA_045588405.1 Acutalibacteraceae bacterium | reverse complement strand
ATACTTATTTTAATGACAACCAAGTTTTCTGTGAAGTTTTGGAAACCAAAGGTTGCAAAAAGGAATTAATTTTACAAAATAGTATATGTAAAAAGACAAAAAGCGAATTAAATACAGTTGTAACTGCAAATAAAAGTTTACTAATCACCCTAAATTCAGCAATTGTGTTTTAAAAGGGAATGACTGGTAAAAAAACCGATATGATTTATAAAATGTATAAATACTTATAAAAATGTCCAATTTATGCTAAAAAATGTATAAAGATTTATAAAAATGCAATAAATTTGCATAAAAATAAATATTTTTGCAAAGAAGACTTGATTTTTTATATAAAGCGTGTATAATGTGTTTATTGAAATTCTTTGGAGGAAAAAATTATGAAAGAAATTAAAAAAGTTGTTCTTGCCTATTCGGGCGGACTTGATACATCAATCATCATCCCTTGGCTTAAAGAAAACTATAACAACTGTGAGGTTATTGCTGTTTCGGGTGACGTCGGTCAGGGTACCGAGCTTGAAGGCCTTGAAGAAAAAGCAATTAAGACAGGCGCTTCCAAGCTTTATGTTCTTGATTTGAAGGAAGAGTATGTTGAAGATTATATTTGGCCTTGCCTTAAAGCAGGCGCCGATTACGAAAGCTACTTGCTCGGCACATCTCACGCACGTCCTTGCATTGCTAAGGGTCTTGTTGATATCGCTCTTAAAGAGGGTGCAGATGCCATCTGTCACGGCTGTACCGGTAAGGGTAACGACCAGGTTCGTTTTGAGCTTACCATTAAGGCTTTTGCTCCTGACCTTCACATTATCGCTCCTTGGAGAGAGTGGGATATCAAATCCCGTGAGGAGGAAATTGAGTATGCTGAGGCACACAACATTCCTCTCAAAATAAACAGAGAAACCAACTATTCTAAAGATAAAAACGTTTGGCATTTGTCTCACGAGGGTATGGATCTTGAGGATCCTGCTAACGAGCCTCAGTATTCAAAACCCGGCTTCTTGGAGATGGGTGTTAGCCCCGAACAGGCACCCGATGAGCCTACCTACGTAACCATTCATTTCGAAAAAGGCGTTCCTACCACTATTGACGGAAAGGAAATGAGCGCACTTAAAATCGTTGAAACACTTAACGAAATCGGTGGCAAGAACGGTATCGGTCTTCTTGATATCGTTGAAAACCGTCTTGTTGGTATGAAGAGCCGTGGCGTTTATGAGACTCCCGGTGGTGCTATTCTTTACAAGGCCCACGAGCTTCTCGAAATGCTCACTCTCGACCGCGACACCTCGCACTACAAGAAGCTTGTTGCTCAGAAGTTTGGTGAGCTTGTATACTTCGGTCAGTGGTTCACTCCTTTGAGAGAGGCAATTTCGGCATTCGTTGATTCCACCCAGCAGAACGTTACCGGTGATGTAAAGCTTAAGCTTTACAAGGGCAACATCATCAACGCAGGTGTTACTTCACCTTATTCACTTTACGATGATGAAATTGCTTCCTTCGGTGATGACGAGGGTGCTTACGATCAGACCGATTCGGCTGGCTTTATCAACCTCTTTGGCTTACCTATCAAGGTTCAGGCAAAGCTTAACAAAAAGCTTGGTAAGTAATATTTAAACAATCGACGCGGCGGAAGTTTTTATTCCGCCGCGCCTTGTGACTTTTATATAAACAGGAGTCTTAAAATGAAACTCTGGACAGGAAGATTTAAAAAAGAATTAGATCCCAGAACCAACGATTTTAACCGTTCGTTGCCGTTTGACAGCCGTATGTACCGTCAGGACATTGAAGGCTCTATAGCCCATGCTGAAATGCTCGGTGCTATGGACATTATCCCGAAAGATGATATGATAAAAATCGTCGATGGTTTAAAGGGAATTCTTGCCGATATCGAATCGGGCAAGTTGTTGTTTGACGACGTTACCGAGGATATTCACACCTTTGTTGAAGCCGAACTTACAGCAAGAATAGGGGATGCAGGCAAGCGTTTGCATACTGCAAGAAGCCGTAACGACCAGGTTGCGCTTGATATCCGCCTTTATTTGCGTGACGAGTGCGACGAGCTTATAAGTTTGCTCAAATCCTTTGTTGAAACCATAGTTTTAAAGGCTGAGGAATATTCAGAGGTTGTTATGCCGGGATATACTCATCTTCAAAGAGCACAGCCTATTGTTTTCGGTCATCAGTTGTTGGCTTATGCTGAAATGGCAATGCGTGATATCGACCGCATTAAAGACTGCAAAAAGCGTATGAACGTATCACCTTTAGGATCTTGTGCTTTGGCGGGAACAACCTATCCGCTTGATAGAAGTTTGGTTGCCGAAAAGCTTAATATGAATGGTGTTACAAGAAACAGCCTTGACGGTGTTTCCGACCGCGATTTTTGTATGGAACTTTGCTCTTGCCTTTCAATTATAATGGTACATCTTTCCCGTTTTTCCGAGGAGATGATCCTTTGGTGCTCGGGTGAGTTTAAGTTTATCGAGCTTGACGATGCTTTTTCAACCGGTTCTTCCATTATGCCACAAAAGAAAAACCCCGATATTGCCGAGCTTGTTCGTGGAAAATCGGGCCGTGTGTTTGGCGATACCATGACCATGCTAACCGTTATGAAGGGCATTCCGTTAGCCTACAATAAGGATATGCAAGAGGATAAAGAAGCCGTGTTCGACGCTGTTGATACGGTTGAAAAATGCCTTACCGCGTTTATCCCAATGCTTGGCACAATGAAGGTTAATGCAAAAAATATGAGAAAAGCAGCCTCGGGTGGATTTATCAACGCCACCGACTGCGCCGATTTCCTTGTATTAAAAGGTCTTCCTTTCCGTGATGCTTATAAAGCAACGGGCGAATTGGTGGCAAGATGTATCGAACTTAACACCACGCTTGAAGATTTGCCTTTGGCAGAATATAAGGCGGTTTGCGATTTGTTTGACGACGGTGTTTACACCGCAATAAACCTTGACAAATGCGTTGCCGACCGTACCGTTTACGGTGGCCCTGCACCTATAAGGGTTAAAGAACAGGTTGCCGAATTTAAAGATAGAATCAATAATATCTAAAAGAAACCTCTGCACTTAAAATCAGGTGCAGAGGTTTTTGTCAAATTCACAGCATTTTCATATTATGTATTAGGGCTTTGCCCTGATATTAAATTTTAAGGAATTGAATTTTGATGAAAAACGAATATTATGGATGTGACGAATGCCGAATCTCGTGTCGCAGCATAATTCCCGCAATTCTTGCCGTACTTTTGGCAGCGGCTATCGGTGTTATAATCGGCGCAACACTTTCGGCAACCATTTTAGAAAATCTTGCCGCGGTTGTTGTTTTGGCAATCGTTTTCTTTGTTGGCCTTGGCATCTGGGCAGCAGTAAGACTCTGCCGTTGTATTAGAGGCTAATATATTCTAAAACAAAAATGCGACCGCTTAAAATGGTCGCATTTTCTTTAATTTATAATTCCACCGCCCAAAACACGGTCACCTTCATAAAAAACAACCGATTGTCCGGGAGTTACGGCACGTTGGGGTGTCTCGAATTTGACGATAACACCCTCATTTGTTATGGTTATCGTTGCGGGTTGTTCCTCATGGCGGTAACGGATTCTTGCCTTGCAGTTAAAGGTGCTTCCGTCAGGTAACCAAAGCCAATTAACGTTTCTTGCTGTGAGAGTATCAATAAACAATTCGGCATCGTCGCAAAGCGCAACCTCGTTTGTTTCAACGTTTTTGGAATGCACGTACATAGGCTTGCCAAACGCCACACCAAGACCTTTTCTCTGACCAACGGTGTAATGAATAATACCGCGGTGGGAACCCAACTTTTTGCCACTCAAATCAACGAAATCACCGCTTTTATAGGTTTTGCCGGTTATATCGCAAATCACTTTGGCATAATCTCCGTTGGGCACAAAGCAAATATCCTGACTGTCCTTCTTTTTGGCGGTTTCAAACCCTAAATCTTCGGCAATTTTGCGAATTTCATCCTTGCTGTAATTGGCAAGCGGAAACATCACACGAGATAACACGTCGGGCGATAGGGAATAAAGGAAATACGATTGGTCTTTTGCTTTGTTATCGGCTTTTTCCAAATAAAATCCGTTTTCATCCGAAGTAATTTTGGCATAATGTCCCGTCACGATGTAATCGCAACCGAGTTCATTCGCTTTTTCTAATAATGCACCGAATTTAAAACGCTTGTTGCACAAAACACAAGGGTTTGGAGTTTCACCCTTTTCAAAGGTATCGACAAAATCGCCGATAACCTCAGCCTTAAATTCCTCTCGCATATCAAAAGCATAAAAGGGAATGTTCAGCTTATCGCATATAGCCTTTGCATCGGCAATATTTTTATCGTGGCCATCTAAAAGTCGCATGGTGGCACCAATGCAGGTTAAGCCGTTTTCTTTCATAAGATAGGCGGCAACACTTGAATCAACACCGCCACTCATTGCTATAAGAACCTTTGCCATCAGCCCATCCTCAACATTTCGTCGATACAGTTTTTGGCTTTTTTTCGGGTTTCTGCATCGAGTTCAATTTCTTCACCTGCGGTGCCCAAAACACAACCCAAAACGTCGGGCAGGGTGGTGAGTTTCATATCACGGCAAATAAGTCCGCTTGATAAAGCAAAGAATTTCTTATCGGGGCATTCATATTGCAAAAACTCCACAATGCTGTTTTCGGTGCCGATGATAAATTCCTTTTTGTCGCTCTTTTTGGCAAAATCCATAATAGCCGTTGTGCTTCCAACGAAATCGGCGTATTTCACAACCTCTGCCTTGCACTCGGGATGCACAAGCAAAAGTGCTTCGGGATGCTGCCTTTTGGCGGCAACCGTTTCGGCTTCGGTAACGCTCGCGTGGTAGGGGCAACCACCGTTTATACGTATAACATTCTTTTCGGGCAGGTTGTTGGCAATATAAGTGCCGAGGTTGATATCGGGAACAAAAATAATATCCTTTTCGGGCAATTGCTTGCAGATTTTAAGTGCCGATGCCGAGGTTACACAAACGTCGCAAACAGTTTTTAATTCGGCAGTTGTGTTAATGTATGCAACAACCTTTGCGTTAGGATATTGCTTCTTCATTTCCAAAATTTCGTCTTTCGAAATCTGCTCTGCCATAGGGCAACCGGCGCCCGATTGCGAAAGAATAACCTTTTTATCGGGTGACAAAATCTTGACGGTTTCGGCCATAAACCTAACACCGCACATAATAACGGTTTTTTGAGGTGCTTTTGAAGCCTCAACGCTAAGACCGAAGGAATCACCAACAAAATCGGCAATTTCGGTTATTTCTCTTGCAACATAAGCATGAGCCAAAATGCAAATATCCTTTTCTTTTTTAAGTCTTAAAATCTCGTCTTGAATTTCTCTGACGGTCATAAAAACACCTCTTGCAGTAACGTTATACTTATTTTAGCATTAAAACACCTTTTTGTAAAGCGGTTTATATTGTCAGACCTTTTCGATTGACAGTATTAGTTTCGGGTGGTATAATTTTTAAAAAGTAATCTTCAAAAAGGTGATTTTATGAAAATATATTCTAATATATCTGACCTAATCGGCAAAACACCGTTGTTAAGGTTAGAAAATATAGAAAAAGAATTGGGACTTAAAGCAAAGCTTGTTGCAAAATTAGAAAGTTTTAACCCTGCGGGCAGTGCTAAGGACCGTGTCGCCTTGGCTATGATTGAAACCGCCGAAAAGGAAGGCAAGCTTAAAAAAGGCGCAGTGATAATCGAACCCACAAGTGGCAATACAGGTATTGGTCTTGCTTTGGTTGCCATTTCAAGAGGTTACCGACTTATTCTCACAATGCCCGACACAATGAGCGTTGAACGCAGAAATTTACTTAAAGCTTATGGTGCAGAAATTGTGCTTACCGATGGTGCTTTGGGAATGAACGGCGCCATAAAAAAAGCAAACGAATTGGCCAAACAGTTTGAAAACAGCTTCATTCCTGGGCAGTTTGAAAATCCTGCTAACCCAACGTCACATTTTAATTCAACCGGTCCTGAAATTTGGGAGGATACCGATAAAACGGTGGACATTTTCGTTGCAGGCGTCGGAACGGGTGGCACTATTTCGGGTGTTGGAGAATATCTTAAAGCACAAAACAAAAACGTTCAAATAGTGGGTGTCGAGCCTAAAAATTCACCTGTTTTATCCGGTGGAAAGGCGGGACCTCATGGACTTCAAGGCATCGGTGCCGGATTTGTTCCGAACACACTCAATACTTCTGTTTTAGACGAGATAATTTGTGTCACCGAACAGCAAGCCTATGAATTTGGCAGAATGGCTGTAAAAATGCAGGGCGTGCTTTGCGGAATTTCCTCCGGTGCGGCACTTTTTGCGGCAACCGAACTTGCTAAAAGATTTGAAAACGAGGGTAAAACAATAGTTGTTTTACTAACCGATACGGGTGAAAGATATTTGTCAACACCTATGTTTACTGAATGATTTAAGCCTTGTGAGATGTGTGTCTCGCAAGGCTTTTTTTATTGTAATTTTGTTAAAATAAAATCAAACTTTTGCTATAAAACTTAGATGTATGTTAAATAAAAATCAATGTATACAAATAGGAGGTATTTTGGTCACTTTAACAGCGCTTTCCCACATAAAAATATAATTATTGTAGAATATTGCTAAAAACCATTGAAATTAAACGGTAATAGATGTATAATTGTATAATAAAAAATGTCAACTGTTTTGGAGTGAGACTTATGAATATTATAGTTTGTGTTAAACAGGTTCCCGGCACTAATAAGGTCGCTGTTGACCCTGTAACGGGTGTTCTTATCCGTGACGGCGTTGAGAGCAAGCTTAACCCCTATGATCTCTATGCATTGGAAACTGCATATACTCTTGCAGAGCAAACCGACGGCAAGGTTAAGGCCTTGTCGATGGGACCACCACAGGCCAAAGCGGCTTTGAGCGAAGCCATTTGGATGGGTGCTGATGAAGCGGCTCTTTTGTCCGACCGTAAATTCGGCGGTGCCGACGTTCTGGCAACATCAAAGGCTTTGTCTTTGGGCGTAAAGGCTTTGGGGGATTATGATATCATCCTTTGCGGAAAACAGACCACCGATGGTGACACGGCTCAGGTTGGCCCCGAGCTTGCCGAAACCTTAGGCATTGAGCATACTGCAAACGTTGTTGAAATAAAAGAAGTGCGCAAGGACGGCCTTACCGTTGTTGTAAACCTTGATACCGTGCTTCAAACTTTGGATATTAAATATCCTTGCTTGCTTACCGTTGATAAAGGCATCAACACTCCTCGTTTGCCTTCATACAACCGCAAAAAACAGATGAACTGTGATGAGCTTATAAAGGTTTACACCGTTGCAGATTTAAAAGATGCAGACGAATCAAAGCTTGGTCTTAAAGGCTCGCCCACACAGGTTGAACGAATTTTCAACCCCGAAAATGATGTAGAGAAAGAAATGCTCGAAGGCACCGTTGACGAAATGGTGACCGAGCTTTATGAAAAACTCAAATCCAAAAAATTGATATAAAGGAGGCGGTAAAAAATGGGTCTTAAAATCAATCAAGAAAAAGTCACACCCGAGGCAATAGAAGCCTTACAAAAACTTTGTCCGTTCGGCGGATTTAGTGTTGAAGATGACAAACTCTCATTCAATGCCGCCTGCAAGGGTTGTAAACTTTGTGTTAAAAAAGGTCCCGCAGGAGTGGTAACCTTTGAAGAGGATGCTGCACCAGAGGAAATTGATAAATCGCTTTGGAACGGTATCACCGTTTTCTGCGAGGTTGAGGGTGGCAAGCCTCATCCCGTAACGCTTGAACTTTTGGGCAAGGCCAAGGAATTGGCAGCCGTTATCGGTCACGAGGTTTTGGGTGTTATGATTGGTCATAACCTTGATTCTGCTGCCAACGAAATTTTGCACTACGGCGCCGATAAGGTTTACGTTTATGACGACGAAGCTTTTGAGGATTTCCTTATTTCGCCTTATTCTGCCGCACTTTACGATTTTGTTGAAAAGGTTAAGCCTTGCTCCATCCTTGTTGGCGCAACCAATTTAGGTCGAAGCTTGGCTCCAAGAGTTGCCGCAAGATGCCAGGCAGGTCTTACTGCTGACTGTACTGTGCTTAAAATGAAAGAAAATACCGACCTTGTGCAGATTCGTCCTGCTTTCGGCGGTAACATTATGGCGCAGATCGTCACACCAAGAACTCGTCCTCAGTTCTGCACCGTTCGTTACAAGGTGTTCTCTGCACCCGAACGCTCGGATGAAGCCTGCGGCGAGATTATCAAAATGACCGTTGCCGAGCAAATGAAGAACAGCGGCGCATCGGTTGTTGCAACGGTTAAAAAGCCTTCCGAGGTTGATATTTCCGAGGCCGAGGTTATCGTTGCTGTTGGTCGTGGCTTTAAAAAGGCGACCGATATTGAAAAAGCAAAAGAGCTTGCCGACCTTTTAGGCGGTCGACTTGCCGGCACAAGACCCATGGTTGAATCGGGTTGGCTTGATGCTAAACAGCAGATAGGTCTTTCGGGTCGTACCGTTAAACCCAAACTTATAATTTGCCTTGGAATTTCGGGTGCGATTCAGTTTGCATCGGGTATGAACAACAGTGATTATATAGTTTCGGTCAACACCGACCCCAACGCCAGCATTTTTGATATTTCTCACGTTGGAATTGTTGGCGATATTTACGAGGTTTTACCCAAGCTTATAGATTTGGTTAAAGGAGGAAAACAGTGATGTATAAGAAGGTTGATTCAAAAGATATCGAATTTTTGTCATCGTTTATCCCTTCTGACCGCATTTTAGTTGGAAACGAAATTGGGGAGGATTATTCCCACGATGAATTGGGTGGCATTGAAGGTGCACCCGAGGTGCTTATCAAGGTAATGTCGACCGAAGAGGTTTCCAAAATTATGAAATACGCCAACGAGAATAAAATTCCCGTTGTTGTAAGAGGAAGCGGCACAGGTCTTGTTGGTGCTGCGGTTGCGCTTCACGGCGGAATTATGCTGAACACAAGCGATATGAACAAGATTTTGGAGCTTGACGAAGAAAACTTAACCGTAACCGTAGAGCCCGGTGTGCTTTTGATGGAGCTTGCTGCATTTGCCGAGGAAAATGATTTTCTCTATCCGCCCGATCCGGGTGAAAAGAGTGCCACCATCGGTGGAAATATCAGCACCAATGCAGGCGGTATGCGTGCAGTTAAATACGGTGTTACAAGAGACTACGTTCGTGGACTCACCGCAGTTTTGCCCACAGGCGAGGTTGTAAAGCTCGGAGGCAAGGTCGTTAAAAACAGTTCTGGCTATTCGCTCAAAGATCTGCTTGTTGGTTCCGAAGGCACCTTGGCAGTTATCACCGAGGCTGTTTTGAAGCTCATACCTCTGCCCAAGATTACTATTTCCTTGCTTGTGCCTTATCCCACCATCTGCGATGCAGTAAAGACTGTTCCTGCACTTATCAAGAGCCGCGCATCTCTTACTGCTATTGAGTTTATGCAACAGGGCACCATTCTTTTCAGTGAAGAATATTTGGGCAAGGCTTTCCCCGATAAAAAAGCACCGGCTTATCTTATTTTGACGGTTGACGGCAATGATCGTGCGTCGGTTGAAGCTGAAATTGACCGTGTTGCTGAAATGTGCCTTGAAAACGGCGCTCAGGATGCTTTTATTGTTGATACCGATGAAAGAAAATCCTCGGTTTGGTCGGCAAGAGGCGCATTCCTTGAGGCTATTAAGGCTTCCACCACCGAAATGGACGAGTGCGACGTTGTTGTGCCTCGTAACAAAATTGCCGACTTCGTGCTTTATATCGACGAGGTTGCAAAGGAACTTGGCGTTAGAATTCCTTCTTTCGGTCACGCAGGTGACGGCAATCTTCACATCTATGTTTGCCGTGACGATCTTGACCAAAAAACGTGGGAAGAAAAACTTCAAAAGGCATTCGACTTGCTTTATAAAAAGGCAAGAGAAATGGGTGGTCTTGTTTCGGGTGAGCATGGTATTGGCTATGCTAAAAAGCCTTATTTGTCACTTGATTTGGGTGACACACAACTTGCTGTTATGCGTGGCATTAAAGCAGCGTTCGACCCCAACAACATTCTTAATCCCGATAAGGTGATTTAAGATGGATTTTAAAGATATTGCCAATATCCGTCAATCTTGCCGTAATTACAACCCCGAAAAGGCGGTTGAACAAGAAAAAATTGATGCTATTCTAAAGGTTGCAAGGCTTTCTCCGTCGGCTTGTAACGGTCAGCCTTATCATTTTACCGTTTGCAAAGGTGAAAAGGCTTTGGAGGTTGCCAAAGCAACAACGGGAATGGGAATGAATAAATTCTCGCTAAAAGCACCCGTTATGATAGTTATTTCCGAAGAGCCTTACGTTAAAACTGCTGCTTTCGGCGCAAAGGTTAAAAATAACGATTATCGTTCAATCGATATCGGCATCGCAGCGGCATATATAACCGCAGAGGCAACTGAACTTGGTCTTTCAACCTGCATTCTGGGTTGGTTTGACGATGCTGAAATAAGAAGTATTTGCGGTCTTAAAGGCGCTGTCAGACTTGTTATAACACTTGGCTATGCTGCAGATGACGACACGTTGCGAACCAAAAAACGCAAAACCATGGATGAATTGGCAACAGAAATCTAAAAGTAAAACGCACTGTGAAAACACAGTGCGTTTTTGTTATACGTAATATTTTTGATAAAAAGCTTAAGACTTTTAAATTCCCAATGCTTTGCGAAGTTTTTTGTTGCCTTTAAACTGCATAACAGCGGCTCTTGCAGCAGATTTGAGGAAGGGGAAATCTTCAAGATATTTGTCGGCTGCTGCATTAAAAGCGGCAACGTTGTCATAAAAACTGCCTGCGATGATAACGGTGCAAATAACGTCACCAACGGTGCTGTCGCCATCATAATGCATTTCGCCAAGCATTTTAAAGTATTTCTGGAGCTGCTTTTTGTTTTTGCTTTCATCAGCCATCAGCTCGCGCATTTTCTCAACGCCATAGGTTTTATAAAATTCAACGTAAAGAAAACTGCCGTATTTAGCCAAAATTTCTTTATAGTTGTCTTTGTACTGAGGGAAAATGGCAAGGAATTTCTGGGTAAAGGCCTCGATGTTGGGCTCGGCACCTTCTTCGGCTTTTTTGGGAAGCTCAATTTCCTTAAAAGAATTATCGAAAGAAGCAACAAGCTTTATGCCGTTATCCTTTGCAACAGCGCTTATAAAATCGTCGGCAACACATTTAATGTCGTTGGCGCCGTGGCTTTCTTCATCAAAATACCAAGAAGAAAGGTTCTTGCTGTTACCTTCTTCGTTGTCAACAATTGAAGCAACGGCAATAGAAAAAGTCTTTCTCTGCTCGTCGTAAGTTATTTTATAAACCTTGCTGTCGTTTTTAAAAAGACTGTTGTCGTGGTCAGCAGTAAAGCTGTGTCCCGTCATAAATTCGTGCATAGCACTTGTGACTTCTCTAATGTATTTGTTGTCCATAAAAATGCTCTCCAAAACGTTTTTATCAATATTATAGCAATTATAACACAATAAAATCGGTTTGTCACTATAAAAAAGCAGAAGTTTTCAAATGAATTAAATATTTTTTTGAAATTTGGCAAAATAAATGTTGACATTTGCAGTTTCGTGTGTTATATTATTTTAGCGCTCTGAAGAATACGCTGGTTTAGCTCAGTTGGTAGAGCAGCTGATTTGTAATCAGCAGGTCGGGGGTTCAAGTCCGTCAACCAGCTCCACCTTTTTTAAAGAGGGTAAATTTAATATGGGAGTGTTCCCGAGTGGCCAAAGGGGGCAGACTGTAAATCTGTTGGCTTTGCCTTCGGTGGTCCGAATCCACCCGCTCCCACCAAAACAAGAAACCGACCAATAGGTCGGTTTTTTGTTTTAGCAGAAGTAGAAAATGAGGACCACCGAGGTGGTCACGTCGAAAGGTTAACAAAGAATAGTATTTCAAAAAAATAGCACCCAATTCCAAGTATACGGAATAGGGTGCTATTTTTCATTTCTTCCTATAAAATAATCTGCGGTAACATTATAAAAATCGCAAAGTTTAATCAAGTCTTCAATTTTAAGTTCGGCTCTGCCGGTTTCAATATGGTTATAACCTTGTTGCGATTTGTTAATCACTTTGGCAATTTGCGTTTGTGTTATATCGTTGTCTTCACGCAAAGCTCGCATTCGTTCACGGTAATTCATAATGTCACCCCTTTTCATATTTATATTATCATACTCAAATATTGAGTATTGACAATTACTCAAAAATTGAGTATAATTCTAGTAGGACCCATCAAATTATAGAAAAGAGGACTTAATAATGCCAAAAATTATCGAACAAAAGAAAACATTAATCGTTGTCGGAATAGCGCTTCTAGCAATCATCACAACCGTTACGGTACTTCTCTTTACAGCAAAATCATATACCGACCCTATAGAAGGTGCTATCGCTATCACTTACTATGGTGATGAAGAGGCCTGGGATGAAGTTGTACCGGAAGAATACATCTCTTGGTACTTAAAAGAGTACAACTACGACATAAGAGATTCTTTGGATGATTGGAAAGATTCTCAATGGGTAAAATATGCAGGAGTCAACTATAAAGTAACCTATGAAGTTTCAAACAAACAATCAGTGAATAAAGCCGAATTGAAAAATATTGCACAGCAGCTTCATGAAGAATATAACTTTATTGATACCTCAAAAGTAAAAAAAGCTTATAAATTTGATGTTGAGTATTTTATAAAAGGTTCCACAGGCGAGAAATCAAGTAAATGGAAAGACATGTATAGCATTAAAATTGGAACAAACTGGTATTTATTTGATAGCTATTCGGGATCGGAAGATATACACTTTTGCTATGATGCATGGTAACGGATATTTCGAATTTTTTGAGCAAACGTAATTAAGCAAGTTTATTTCTACAACAAAACCCCACCTTTTCCAAGCGGAAAGGGTGGGGTTTATTATAACTCCATTTAATTATTTGGTTCCGAACAAGCGGTCACCGGCGTCGCCGAGACCGGGGAGGATATATCCGTTTTCGTTTAAGCATCTGTCAAGCGTTGAAACGTATATATCAACGTCCGGGTGGGTTTCGGCAACCTTGGTAACACCCTCGGGTGCACCGATTATTGCCATAAACTTAATGTGCTTACAGCCCTTGTCTTTAAGCATCTGAATAGCATCACTTGCACTTCCGCCTGTTGCAAGCATGGGGTCAACCACCATAACAAGCTTATCTTCAATTCCCGAAGGAAGCTTGCAGTAATAGGTTTGGGGTTGCAAGGTTTCCTCATCGCGGTACATACCAATGTGGCCAACCTTGGCAAGAGGGAACAAAACGTGAACGCCGTTTACCATTCCAAGACCTGCTCTAAGAATCGGTACGATAACAACCGAGTCATCCTTAACGATAGTCTGTGTGCAGGTTTCAAGCGGAGTTTTAACCTCTATTTCGGTGGTGGGAACGTTACTCTTAAGGCTTTCATAGGTCATAAGAGTTGTGATCTCTTCAACAAGCTCGCGAAACTCCTTCATACTTGTTCTTTCGTTTCGCAAAATTGCAATTTTATGTCTTATCAAAGGGTGATCAAATATTGTTACGTTTGGATACTGTTTCATTATTTTTCCTCCGAGGATTCTGCTACGGGCTTTTTAAATTTATTCAAAAGAATGTTTACAATGATACCGAGAATGAGCGAGCAAGCAATTGCTGTAATTGTAACCTTGCCGATTGCCATTGCCATACCGCCAATACCGGGGATAAGAATAGCCGATACGGTAAAGAGGTTTGCGTTGTCCTCAAGGTCTACCTTCTGAATCATTTTAAGACCCGAAACTGCGATAAAGCCGTAAAGAGTGATGCAAACGCCACCCATTACACAACCGGGAATAGAATCAAGGAATGCAACGAAGGGTGACAAGAATGAAATGAGAATTGCCATAATAGCGGTTGTGGTAATGGTTGCAACCGAAGCGTTACGGGTGATAGCAACACAGCCAACCGATTCACCGTATGTGGTGTTGGGGCAACCACCGAAAACAGCACCTGCAACAGAGCCAATACCGTCACCGAGAAGTGTTCTGTGAAGACCGGGGTTATCGAGCAAATCTTCTTCGATAATGCTGGAAAGATTTTTATGGTCGGCAATATGCTCTGCAAATACAACGAATGCAACGGGAACGTATGCAACAGCAACGGTTGCAAGGTAGCTCATATTAAAATCACCAACGCCCTTAATAGCCTCAAGGAAAGAGAACTTGGGAACTGCAATGAAGGTGCTTAAATTTACACCGTTGGCAACAAGAGCTCTAAATACGCTAAAGTCAATGATTTTGAGCGAATCAATTCCTGCAAACTGACCGATAAGAGTAAAGATCAAAGCCACAACGTAGCCTGCCAAAACGCCTATAATAAAGGGAATAAGCTTGGTCATCTTTTTGCCGTAGGTTGAGCAAAGGGTTACAACAATAAGTGTTACCATTGCACAGATAAAAGATACCCAAAGGCTTGTGTCCATAACGAATGCGCCGTTGCTGTCCTGAGGACCGTATGAGAACACGTCGTTAATAGCGGCACCTGCCAAGGAAAGACCGATCAATGCAACGGTAGGTCCAATAACAGCTGCGGGCATCAATTTGTTGATCCAGCCAACACCGACAAGCTTAACAATGATTGCAATAACGACGTAAACAAGACCGGCAAACAAAGCACCGAGCAAAATGCCTAAGTAACCAAGGCTGGCAGAGGCTGCACCGGCAAAAGCGGCGGTCATAGAACCAATGAATGCGAAGGATGAACCAAGGAAAACGGGGCTACGGAATTTTGTGAAAAGCTGATAAACGATAGTACCGACACCGGCACCGAAAAGTGCTGCAGAGGCGGTCATTCCGTTTTCTACAATAGCAGGAACGGCGATGGTTGCTGCCATGATGGCCAACAACTGCTGAATAGCGAAAACCATCAGTTTGCCAAACGCGGGTTTGTCTTTGATGTCATAAACAAGATTTTTTGCCACTTTTTATCCTCCTTTTTTGACGATGCACAATATATACACCGTACACATTAAATTCATTGTACATCTTGTGTCGATAAAAGTCAATCATTGTCACGACAAATTTTCCTTGGTTATTTTTCCTCTTTATAAATTTGCTACCGTTAAATAAAGCAAAAGCTCATTGCCAAACTGCAACGAGCTTTTTGTTTTTTGTTATGATATTTATTTGGTTATGTTATCGAAAACAAATCTAAAGAAATCTTCATCCATGGTTTTCAGCGATGCGGTATAACGTGATTTTGTTGCGGCAATACAATAATCAAGATACTGCTGCTTTTGTTCATCTGACATACTGTTGGCAGCTTCAAACCATTCGGCTTTATTCTTTTCGGAATTGTATTTTACCATATCGGTCACAAAGCTCTTGTTATAAAGTGTTGCAATGTGAACGTTATCCGAGAAAATGTCAACACCGGGCAAAAGTCTTGAATCGTACTCTAAACCAAAGAGATTCAAAACGGTGGGGAGAATGTCAACGTTGCAGCAATAAGTGTCAACCTGTTTTGCTTCCATGCCACCGCACCACATGATGCATGTCGACTCATATTTTTCAAATGTCTGGTCAACCTTGTGGCCTGCGATAGAATTAAGAGACTGGGAATCCAAGTAATAGGGATAGTGGTCGCCGGTGATAACTATCATGGTTTTATCAAGTTTGCCGGCTTTTTCTAATTCTTCCATCAAATAGGTCATAGCTTTTTCAAGCTCGTAGTTGGCGGCAAGATAATAAATAGCCTTTTCTTTAAGCTCGCGGTCACCCAAAAGTGCCTTAACTGTGTCATAATTACGTTTGGCAATGCCGTTTTCTTCCGAATAAGGACCGTGACCCGAGAAGGTCATATAATAAGCGTGGAACTGCTCGTTGTTTATGTAATCGGGAATCGATTGTTCCATCATTTCAAGGTCGGAAGAAGGCCACCAGCTGCCTGTGAACTTCATTCGGTTTTCGCCATCCATAAATCTTAACGACGTATAACCGAGGTTGGGGTGAGTTTTATTTCTTGAATAATATGTTCCCTTATAATTGTGGTAAGCATAGGTTTTAACGCCAACATTTTCAAAACTGTTACCCAATGCAAAAGGAATATATTTTGTGGACGATTGAGGGAAGCTACCCGCATCGGTGCCTGCATCAGCGTCACGAGAAACGTCGGGCCAAAGACCCGTCATAAATGAGAACTCGCCGTTTGTAGTGGTGTTTTTATAAGAGTTGTAATAGTTGTTAAGCACAAAACCGCCTTGACTTAATTTGTAAAGCGTAGGGGTGACATCAGGGTCAATAGCATATTGGCTAAACGACTCGGCGCAGATGTAAATAAGGTTATAATCCTTTAAAAGCCCCGAATATTCATTTTTATTAGTGGGGGTGATGCCGGCAAAATAGTCGCAAAGCTCCTGCTTTTCTTTGTCGTTGGTGAGCCCTTTTAGTGTTGCAAAGTTTAATCCGTTTATAACATTTGGAGTTGTGTCAACATTAGGATCATGCTCAACAGAAGGGAATTCGGGCATTTGGGGGATATACATAACGTCTTCAGAGTTGTCAAGCTTTGCTGAAGAACCAAAAAGTTTGTATCCAAGTTCAACAACCGAATTGGTAAGTACACCAAGACGTCCTGCAGCGGTGTCGCTGTCGACATAGGGTGAAGAATAGGCGGCAAAAGCCGAACCATCACCTCTACCGAAGGGAAGCAAAAGAAGCACAGCCAATAGCCATAAGACAACTGTGTTTAATAAGGAGGTCAGGTGGGTGATAGGATGTAAACGCTTAAAAAATCCTTTGGGTGCAAAAAGCGATAAAACAACAGCTACCAAAATAGGAAGCAGACAAAGGAAGATCCAACCTACCGAGTCTTTAATGGTTGACCATAAAGCCCAACCAAAGTTTTCAACAGCATCGGCACCCATTCCCATCATTGAAATTGAGAATACCGAGCCAAAAATTCTGAAATAAATAAGTTGGCTCACATAAAAAGCAAAAGGCAACACCAAGACAATAGGCGTTGTTATGCGATTGAGTTTAGGCTTTAACCAACCGGTGATCAGTGTTAAAAATGTTGCTTCAGCGGGAAGGAAAAGCAGAAAATAGAATGACATCGAGTCAAATCCTATTTGTGTACAAAGCAGTATTTCCCAATAAACAAGAGCAATGATATAAATAGCAGCGTATTTAAGTAATACCATAAATTGCTTTTTGACAAAGCTTTTGTCTAGTGACTGATTTCGTTCAGTTTTTCTTCTTTCGGCCATATGTTTACCTCTTAATTTAATAAACTATTCAATTATTATATCATCGATTTGCCAAAATTTCAATAAAATAATGTTATTTTGTCGAAAAAGGTATGGAATGTAAAAATCTTTTTTAAAAATGCAAAAATCAGTTGCACGCCAAAACTAATATGGTATAATAAAATGGAGATAAAATGTTTTGTTTGTGAGGAATGTATTTATGAACTATGACGTTATTATTATCGGAGCAGGTCCCGGAGGAATATTTTCGGCTTATGAGTTGAATAAGCTTTGTCCCGACTTAAAAGTTGCAGTTTTTGAAGCCGGTCATGCTCTTAACAACCGTCGTTGTCCAATTGATGGCAATAAGATAAAAACTTGTATAGGCTGTAAAAGTTGCAGCATCATGAGTGGTTTTGGCGGCGCAGGTGCTTTCTCAGATGGAAAATATAATATCACAAATGATTTCGGCGGAACGCTATATGAATATATCGGCAAAAATAATGCCTTAGAACTTATGCGCTATGTTGACGACATAAACATGCGTTATGGTGGTGAGGGTACCAAGCTTTATTCGACGGCGGGTTCAAGATTTAAGACCGTTTGCATTCAAAACGATTTGCATTTGCTTGATGCTTCTGTACGCCATTTGGGAACCGACATCAACTATGTCGTGCTGGAAAATCTGTATAATCACCTTAAAGACAAGGTTGAATTTTTCTTTGATACACCGGTGCAAACGGTGGTAAAAACCGATAACGGCTATGAAATAAAGTGCGACAACGGAAGCCATTTGTGTAAAGATTGCGTTATTTCCGTTGGACGAATCGGAAGCAAGTGGATGGAAAAGATTTGCAATGATTTGGAAATTCCCACCAACTCAAACCGTGTTGATATTGGCGTCCGAGTTGAACTTCCTGCGGCGGTGTTCGCACATCTTACCGATGAGCTTTATGAGAGTAAAATTGTTTACTGTACCGAGAAATACGGTGATAAAGTCAGAACATTTTGTATGAATCCCAAGGGTGCGGTTGTTAATGAAAACACCAACGGCATCATAACGGTTAATGGTCACAGCTATGAGGATCCCGCAAGGCAGACCGAAAACACCAACTTTGCGTTGCTTGTTGCTAAGCGTTTTTCCGAGCCGTTTAAAGATTCTAACGGCTATGGTGAAAGTATTGCCAGACTTAGCAATATGCTTGGCGGAGGTGTTATCATTCAACGCTTTGGAGACCTTATCCGTGGCCGTCGTTCAACTCACAGCCGTATTGAAGAGGCGTTTATTACACCAACTCTTAATGCAACCCCCGGTGATTTAAGTCTTGTTTTACCGAAACGTATTTTGGACGGAATAATCGAGATGATTTATGCGCTTGATAAGGTTGCACCCGGTACCGCAAACGATGATACGTTACTTTACGGTGTTGAGGTCAAGTTCTATAACATGGAGGTTGAGGTTGACAGCCGACTTGAATCAAAATACAAAGGACTCTATATTATAGGTGATGGCAGCGGCATTACACATTCACTTTCGCATGCTTCGGCAAGCGGTGTTCATGTAGCCAGAAATATTGCCGAAAATCATTAATGTAGATTTGTTAACATCTTTGTGATAGAATACTAATAAAAATAATTTTGGGTGATTTTTTTGAAGGCAATTTTCAAACACAGAATTCTTGGCATCATAATTGGTCTTATATCGCTTGTTGCAAGCGGTGCTTTTGTGTGGTTTTTATCACTTAGCGGTATGGTGCCCATAAAATATCTTTTGATCGGCTTCGCGGTGCTTTTTGCACTTGCGGTGGCGATCACCTTTCTATGTATAAATATCAAAAAAACCGCAAGGTTGATTGTGGGTTGCTTCTTGGCACTGGTTATTTTGGGTGTGCAGTGTTATGTTGTTGATTTTGTTGGAACAGGCACTAAAACGCTCGAAAAAATAACCGACGTTAAAACGGAATATGCAGTTGTCAGTGTTTATGTTAGAGCCGATGACCCTTCGGAGGATTTTTCGGAACTCAAAGGCTATAAATTC